>NZ_JBHYIQ010000079.1:17357-51071 GCF_042739895.1 Amycolatopsis sp. NPDC059021 | reverse complement strand
AAATCACACAAAGTCACTCAAGGAGGCCCCCACGGACCTTTATTATAAAAGCGGACCGCCCGGTTCCGCCGGGAGCCGAGACCTGGGGCCCCAGAGCCGTCAAGACCGCCCGCGAGGGGTGCTTCGCCGTACCCGGCTCCTGGGCGGGCGATCGCGCGACGGCCTTGACGGACCTCTCTCAGCCCTTGGTGGCGAGGCCGCGCAGGAAAAACGCCAGGTTCGCCGGGCGCTCGGCCAGCCGCCGCATGAAGTAGCCGTACCATTCGTCGCCGTAGGGAACGTACACGCGCATGGCGTTCCCCTCACCGGCGATCCGCCGCTGCTCCTCGGGCCGGATGCCGTACAGCATCTGGAACTCGTGGTCCCCCGGCCCGCGCCCGTTGTCCGCCGCCAGCTTCGCCGCGATGGCGATCATCCGCGGGTCGTGCGAGGCGATCATCGGATATCCCTTGCCCGCCATGAGGACCCGCAGACAGCGTACATAGGACTTGTCCACTTCGGACTTGTCCTGGAACGCCACCGACTCCGGCTCCGCGTAGGCGCCCTTGCACAGCCGCACCCGCGAACCCGGGCCGGCCAGCTCGCGGCAGTCCTGCTCGGTGCGGTGCAGGTAGGCCTGCAGCACCGCGCCCACCCACGGGTACTCGGCGCGCAGTTCCCGGAGGATGCCGAGCGTCGAGTCCGTGGTGGTGTGGTCCTCCATGTCCAGGGTGACCGTGGCGCCCACCGCGTCGGCCGCCGCGCAGATCTTGCGGGCGTTCTCCAGCGCGACGTCCTCGCCGTTCGACGGCAGGAACTGCCCGACCGCCGACAGCTTCACCGAGACGTCCGCGCCGTCGGCTAGGCCTTCCGCGCCCAGCGCGTTCAGCAGCGTTTCGTAGGCACGGACGGTGGCCGAGGCCTGCGCGGCGTCGGTGGTGTCCTCGCCGAGGTGGTCGAGGGTGATCTTCCGGCCGTCGGCGGCCAGTTCCCTGGCCACCCGCACCGCGTCGGCGGTTTCGGCACCGGCGACGAAGCGGCGCACCACGGATCGCGTGGCGGGCACCGCCTCGACCAGCGAACGCATCCGCCGCGATCGAGCGGCGGCGAGGAGAGAGGCTCGCAACATGGGGATCTCCCGGTGGGAACGAGGGCTCAGCCCTGGTGGGGGTACGGAACGCTGGTCGGCGGGACGAAGGTCTCCTTGACCGAGCGGGGGCTCGTCCAGCGGAGCAGGTTGAAGATCGAGCCCGCCTTGTCGTTGGTGCCCGACGCGCGGCCACCGCCGAACGGCTGCTGGCCGACGACGGCACCGGTCGGCTTGTCGTTGACGTAGAAGTTGCCAGCGGCGAACTTCAGCGCCTCGGACGCCTTCGCCACCGCGGCGCGGTCGTTCGCGATGATCGCGCCGGTCAGCGCGTAGACCGCGGTCTCGTCGACGAGCTTGAGGACGGCGTCGAAGTCGTTGTCCTCGTACACGTGGATCGACAGGATCGGCCCGAAGTACTCGGTGCGGAAGATGTCGTGCTTCGGGTTGTCCGAGACCAGGATCGTCGGCTGGACGAAGAAGCCGGTGCTGTCGTCGGCGGTGCCGCCGGTGAGGATCTCCACCTCGGCGTCGCCCTTGGCCCGCTCGAACACCGCGGCGTGCTTGTCGAACGCGCGGCGGTCGATCACCGCGCCGCCGAAGTGGCTGAGGTCGGTGACGTCGCCGTAGCTCAGCGCCTCGGTCTCGGCGACCAGGCCGTCCTTCAGCTTCGCCCAGACGCTGCGCGGGATGTAGGCGCGCGACGCGGCGGAGCACTTCTGGCCCTGGTACTCGAAGGCGCCGCGAACCAGCGCGGTGCGCAGCACGTCGATGTCGGCCGACGGGTGCGCGACGATGAAGTCCTTGCCGCCGGTCTCGCCGACGAGGCGCGGGTAGCTCCGGTAGCCGGCGATGTTCGCGCCGACGGTGCCCCACAGGTGCTGGAACGTCGCGGTGGAGCCGGTGAAGTGGATGCCCGCCAGGTCGCGGTGGGTCAGCGCCACCTCGGAGACGGCCTTGCCGTGGCCGGGCAGCAGGTTGATCACGCCAGGCGGCATGCCCGCCTCTTCGAGCAGCCGCATGGTCAGGTAGGCGGCGAAGCTCTGCGTCGGCGACGGCTTCCAGACGACCGTGTTGCCCATCAGCGCGGGCGCGGTCGGCAGATTGCCGGCGATGGCGGTGAAGTTGAACGGCGTGATCGCGTAGACGAAGCCCTCCAGCGGGCGGTGCTCCATCCGGTTCCACACGCCGGGCGAGCTGTTCGGCTGCTCGGCCAGCACACGGCGGCCGTAGTCGACGTTGAAGCGCCAGAAGTCGGCGAGCTCGCAGGCGGAGTCGATCTCGGCCTGGGTCGCGGTCTTGGACTGGCCGAGCATGGTGGCGGCGTTGAGCGTGGCGCGCCACGGGCCGGTCAGCAGGTCGGCGGCGCGCAGCAGGATGGCCGCGCGGTCGTCGTAGGACAGCGCGCGCCAGGCCGGGGCGGCCTCGGTGGCCGCGGCGACGGCGTCGGCGGCGTCCTGCTGGGTGGCGCCGTGGATCACGCCCAGCACCGACCGGTGGTTGTGCGGCTGGACGACGTCGATCTTCTCGCCGCCGCCGGCGCGCTGCTTCCCGCCGATGGTGGCGGTGATGTCGACAGGATCGGCCGCGCCCAGCCGCTTGAGCGCACCCTCGAGTTCGGCGCGCTCAGCGCTGCCCGGTGCGTACGTCAGCACCGGCTCGTTCTTCGGGGCGGGGGTCTGGGTCACGGCGTCCACGGCGGCTCCTCCACAACGACACGGCTGACAGGTGAGGGTCTCTCTGCCCCGAACGGTAACCCCACGGACGGCCCAGTGGTTTGTCCGAACGGATAGAATAGGAGTGATGATCTTGTCCGATCGGCTGAAATGACGACGATGACCACGGGAACCTCCCTACGCCACGTGCTCGCCACGCTCGGTGAGCCACTCGTCCGGGTGCTGGTCGCGCCCCGTGGCCTCGGGGTACCCGTCGAGGACGTCGTCATCCTCGACCCCGAGGATCCGCCCGAGGCGCACCCCGGCGACCTCGCGCTGGTGATCGGCGCCCGGGGCCGGGCGGCCGGTGCGGCGATCCGCGCGGCCGGGCGCGGCGGGGCGGCCGCGGTCGCGATCAAGGGCGAACCCGGTGCGGCGGAAGGGATCGCGGCCGACGCGGGCGTCGCACTGCTGGCCGTCGGAAACGAGGCGCGCTGGGAGCAGGTCGAGGCGCTGGCACGCGGCGTCGTCGACACGGCACGCGCGGGCGGCGAAGCGGAAAGCGGCGAGGTACTGGGCGATCTGTTCTCCCTCGCGCAGACGATCGCGACGTTGACCGGCGGGCTGGTGAGCATCGAGGACACCGCGAGCCGGGTACTCGCCTACTCGCGGTCTTCGGACGAGGTCGACGAATTGCGGCGGTTGTCCATCCTCGGCCGCGAGGGGCCGGAACGCTATCTCGCGATGCTCCGCGAATGGGGCGTCTACCAGCGGTTACGTGCCGGTGAGGGCATCGTCCGGATCGACGAGCGGCCCGAGCTCGGGATCCGGCGGCGGATCGCGGCGGGGGTGCACGCGGGCTCGCAGCCGCTCGGCACGATCTGGGTCCAGGAGGGCGCGGCGCCGCTGACCGAGCAGGCCGAGGTGGCGTTGCTCGGCGCGAGCCGGACGCTGGCGCCCCGGCTGATCCGCGCGCGGACGTTGCCGACGCCGGAACTGCGGCTGCGGGAGGACCTGCTCGCCAGCCTGCTCGACGGACGGCTCGACGCGGACTCCGTCGCCGACGACATCGGCGCCGATCCCGCCCGGCCCGCGGTGGTGGTGGCGTTCGCGCTCACCGGCGAGCGGACGCAGGCCGACCGGCAATTGCACCGCGCCGAACTGGTGCACCTCATCGCCGTGCACACCGCGGCGTACCGGCGCAGCGCGCTGGTGAGCGTCATCGGCAGCCGGGTGTACGCGCTGCTGCCGGATCTCCCCGACGTCACCGAGCACGCCGAGGGCCGGATTGTCGCGCTGGCCAAGGAAATCGTGGCCGCGGCGCGGCGTCACCTCGACGTCGGCGTGCGGGCCGCGCTGGGCGGGGTGGTGCCGCGGCTGTCCGACGCGGCGGCGTCCCGCGGCGACGCCGACCGCGTGCTGGCGACGATGGCGCGCGGGCACTGGGACTCCGACGTCGCCTCGCTGGCCGACGTCCGCGCCGAGGTTCTGCTGTCGGAGATCCTGGCGTTTCTGGGTGATCAGCCGAGGATCCGCGACCCGCGCCTGGCCGAGCTTCTCGCGCACGACGCCGACCACGGCGGCATCCTCGTCCCCGCCGTCCTCGCCTACCTCGACGCCTTCGGCGACGTCCGCGCCGCCGCCCGCGCGCTGAACATCCACCCCAACACCGTCCGCTACCGCGTCCGCCGCGCCGCCGAAGTCTCCGGCCTCTCCTTCACCGACCCCACCGAACGCCTCCTCACCCATCTCTTGTTACGCCTCTGATCACGCGAGTTCTCCCTCTGATCACGCGAGTTCCTTGCCCGATCACGCGAGTTCTCCTTTCGCGGCTTTTCGACGCAGGCGAAATCGGTCGCCCACGGAGGCCGCACGCTGCTAACTTGCCGCCGTGGATCTCTTCTCACACTCGTGGACCGCGTTGCGCACAGCGGTCGCCGACCTTTCCGACCAAGACTTCGAGCAACCGTCCGGCTGCACCGGCTGGCTCGTGCGGGACCTGGCATGTCACCTGATCATCGACGCGCAGGACGTCCTGATCACCCTGGTCACCCCCGCCGAAACCGCGCCGACCGACGACGCGGTCACCTACTGGAAGGTCGCCGAAACACCGCCGACCGGCGACGACGACCTCGACGCGCTGATCGTCCGCCTCGCCGCCGCGTACGAAGAGCCGCGGCTGCTCAAGTTCCACCTCGACGACGTAGGCGCCGCCGCCGGGCGCGCCGCCGAACTCGCCGACCCCGCTGTCCGGGTCGCCACCCAGGACATGGTGCTCACGGCGGGCGACTACCTTTCCGCGTACGTCCTGGAATGGACGCTGCACCACCTCGACCTGATCGCCCATCTCCCGGACGTGGCGGGGCCGCCCGCCGAGGGCCTCGCCCGCACCCGCGAGATGCTGGAAAAGATCGCCGGGGCACCGTTCCCCGCGTCGTTCTCCGACACCGACGCGTTGCTGATCGGCACCGGACGCCGGGCCGCGACCGACGCGGAGAAGGCCGAATTGGGCGAGCTGGCAGCGAAACTCCCGCTCTACCTCGGGTGACATGTCCACTGTGGACAACCAACGAGGGTGAGGCAGGGCGCCCTGCCTCACCCCGTCACGGCATCACGCGAGCGCGAGGCTCATCCGCCTGCGTTCGACGTCGATCCGGTTGATCCGCACCGAAATCTCGGCGCCGAGCACGGGGACGTCGGCACCGAACGTGTGCGGCAGCAGACCTTCGATCCCGTCGGCCACTTCGACGAAGGCGCCGAACGGCACCACCTTGGTCACCACGCCGTCGAGCGCTCCCCCGCCGGCGTGTGCCGACACGAACTCGCGCCACCTCGGCAGCGGGACGTTTTCCTGACCGGGCATACGATTCACCTCCCTTCCCGGCACGTTCCACGGAAACGCGCGAAAGGAGGCGGCGGGCCACGCGCCCGCCCGGAGGTCACCGCGTGGCCGGGTGACCCGTCTGCTCACGGCTCTCGGCCGACCCGGCAGTCATGGCGCGACAGTAGCAACCCGGGGCAGGGCCGGGCCAGCCTTTTGCGGCGAACTCGCGTACCCAGCCGGACGACT
The DNA here is from genome assembly GCF_042739895.1 of Amycolatopsis sp. NPDC059021. Lineage (NCBI taxonomy): Bacteria > Bacillati > Actinomycetota > Actinomycetes > Pseudonocardiales > Pseudonocardiaceae > Amycolatopsis > Amycolatopsis sp. NPDC059021. Next base: position 45,280 of record NZ_JBHYIQ010000079.1, on the reverse strand, counting down.
CACGTACCTGGACGGACGACACGCGTGCCCAGACGGCGAACTCGCGTGATTGGGGGCGTATCTCGCGTGATCAGGTGGAGAACTCGTGTGCTGGGGCGAGGGTTCGGTAGATGGCGAGGCGGTCGGCGGGGTCGTGGGTGGCGGTGGTGAAGAGGAATTCGTCGGCGCCGGTGCGGGAGGCCAGGCCCGACAGGCGGGAGAGGACCTCGGGGGCGGTGCCGTGGATCTGGGTGTCCAGGGCCGCGTCGAGGCGATCGCGTTCGCGGGCGGTCATCGGGAGCGCGAGGATCTCGTCCGGCGGGGACAGCGGCGGGAAGACACCGTGGCTGCGCGAATAAACCGTCGACCAGGCCTCGGGGACGAGCAGCCGCCGGGCCTCCGAAGCCGTCTCGGCCACCGCCACCGCGGTCGACACCACGACATACGGCGCGGGCGCGAAAACCGAAGGGCGGAATCCGTCCCGGTACCGCGTGATCGCCTCGATCATCGCGGCCTCGCCCCGGATCCGGCCGATCACCAGCGGCAGCCCCAGTTCCGCGGCGAGGTCCGCGCCGGCGCCCGTCGCGAGCACGAACGGCGGCACCCGCAGCCCCTCGGCCGGGACCGCGTGCACACCGGGATACGCCGTCTGCGCGCCACTGAAGAATCCGAGCAGTTCCCTTACCCGCGCGCCGAAATCCGCCGCGTCCTCCTTGCCGTGCCCGAGCGCGCGGCGGACGCCGCCGGTGAACCCCACCGAACGGCCGAGCCCCATGTCGATCCGGCCGGGGAACAGCGACTCCAGGACACCGAACTGTTCGGCGACGACGAGCGGGCGGTGGTTCGGCAGCATCACACCGCCCGTGCCGACACGGATCCGCGAGGTCTCGGACGCGACGGCGGCGGCGAGCACGGTCGGCGCCGAACCGGCGACACCCGGCACGCCGTGGTGCTCGGACACCCAGAACCGGTGGTATCCCAGCGTTTCGGCCTCCCGCGCGAACGCGACCGTCTCCCGCAGCGCCGTCGCGCCGCTGGTGTCGCTGCGGATCGGCGAACGGTCCAATACGGAAAGCCGGGCGGGAAGTGCGCTCACACCGGGTTCAACGCCGCCGGGACGCCCGGATTCCCGTCAGGGCCGCCACCGTTCGCTGTAGTCGGGGTGATCGGCGTAGGGCAGGGCGAGAAGACGCAGCGTGGTACACCAGTTGGAGCCGGCCTCGTCCCCGGGCACGTGGCAGGTTTCACACCAGTATTCGCTGCCGTACAGCGGAAAGCCGGGGACCTTCTCGGACACCGTGGTGCGGTGGGCGAGCAGGATGCGCCGCGTCGCCTCGACCTCGTTGATCATCTGGTTGACGACGTCGAGCTCCATATCGGACAACGCGCGGATCCGTTGCTCGACAACGACTCTCGTCTCGCCCCTGCTGAGCGGCTCGCCCGCCTGGGCCTTGTTGACCGCCTGCATGATCAGCGCCTGACGCTGCCCGACCCGTGCCGCAAGAAACGCGATCAAGTCGTCCACGGAAGGCCCTCCCTCCTGCTCGCTCCCCAGCCCCGGTCCGGGGAAGGTCGCCGGTCAGGGCCAGGACGTTACGCCCCCTTTTCGCTCGTCACCGCCGTGGAAGACACAGTGCGATCACACCGTCACTACGATCGCGCCCTGCTGGGCTGGACCCGCTTCGGCTCGCCCGGCATCTTCGGGTAATCCGGCGGATACGGCATGTCACCGAGGCCGTGATCCCGCTCGTCACGGGCGTACCACTCCAGCAGCGTCTCGATGCCGAACGCCCGCTCGTCCATCGGCGCGTGGAGATCCCCGTGCACGGCGAGGAAGTCCGGGATCGTCAGGACGTCGAAGTCGTCGGGATGCACCTCGCCCAGCAGGTCCCAGGTCAGCGGCGTCGACACGGTCGCGCGCCGGGTGCCCCGCACCGACCACGACGAGGCGACCGTGCGGTCACGGGCGGCCTGGTTGTAGTCGAGGAACACGCGGCCGCCGCGTTCCTCCTTCCACCACGCGATGGTCGCCCGCTCCGGGATCCGCCGCTCGACCTCCCGCCCCAGCGCGATCACCGCGTGCCGCACGGCGACGAAGTCCCACTCCGGCCGGATCCGCACCAGCACGTGCACCCCGCGCCCGCCCGAGGTCTTCGGGTAGCCGGTGAGCCCGGCGTCCGCCAGCACCTCACGCACGACCCCGGCCACTACGACGGCGTCGGCGAAGCCGGCCTCGTCCGGCGGGTCGACGTCGACGCGGAGCTCGTCGGGACGGTCGACGTCGTCGCGGCGCACCGGCCACGGGTGGAAGTCGAACGTGCCGAGATTGGCCGCCCAGGCGAACACCGCGGGTTCGGTCGGGCAGACCTCCTCGGCCTTCCGCCCGGACGGGAAGGTGATCTCGACCTTGCCGACCCACTCGGGCGCGCCCTTCGGGACGCGCTTGGCGTAGAAGACGTCGCCTTCGACGCCGTCGACGTACCGCTTCAGCGTCGTCGGCCGCTCGCCGATCGCCCGCAGCAGCGGGCCACCGACCGTGATGTAGTGCTCGACGACCTGGCGCTTCGTGATCCCGCGCTCGGGGAAGTAGACCTTGTCCGGGCTCGACACGCGGACGGTGCGCTCCCCCACCCGGTACTCGACCGGCTCACCGTTCTTGGGCATGCGCCCACCGTAGTGGGGTTTCAGCCGCGCCGGTCGCTTGCGAGGACAGCCATCAGGATCACGTCGTGCCAGGCGCCGTCCCACCGCAGCGCTTCCCGCTGCACGCCCTCGGCGACGAACCCGCACTTCTCGTACACGCGCCGCGCGCGGGTGTTGAAGTCGAACACCTCCAGCTGGACGCGGTGCAGGCCGACGACGTCGAAGGCGTAGTCGAGCAGGAGCCGGGTGGCCTCGGTGCCGTAGCCCCTGCCGAACTCGGCGGCCGTCGACAGCGCGATCCGGAAGCTCGCGGAAGCGTTGTCCGCGTCGACGTTCGTGAGCGCGGCATCACCGACGTAGGCGCGGTCTTCGGCGCGCAGGATCGCCCAGTCCGCGCGATCGGTCAGCCCGGGACGGCTCGCGTTCCACTTCCGGATCTGCTCGTAGGTGAACGTCGCGTGCGTCCCGGTGAACCGCGTGACCTCCTGGTCCTGCAGCGAGGCCCACGAGTCGTCGAGGTGCGACTCGTCCAGCTGGGTCAGGACGACCTTCTCGCCGGCCAGATCGGGTTGCACGCGCAGCGCCTCGATGTCGATCACGTGCCCGAGCGAAGCACGCGGGGTGGCGTACGTCATCCGAGTTTCGGGACGCCCGCTACCGTGGACGGGTGTCCGGCCGTACCAAGCTGATCCTCGCGCTCGCCGTGCTCGCCCTGCTCGTGGCGGCCGCGGTGGCCCTGCCGATCCCCGGCCCGGCGCAGCTGCGCGCCTGGGCGGCCGAGACCGGGTCGGCGACGCCGCTGGTGCTGTTCCTCGCCTATGCGCTGCTCACCGTCGCGCCGGTGCCCCGGACGGTGTTCAACCTGGCCGCCGGGCTGCTGGTGGGCACCGTCGCCGGGATCGCCATCGGCCTGGCCGCCACCACGATCGCGTCGGCGCTGTCGTTCGGGCTCGCCCGGCTGCTCGGCCGCGACCTGGTGACCCGCCACCTGCACCGGAACGTCGTTCGCACGGTCAACGACCGGCTCTCCGGTGGCGGTGTGCTGGCCGTCACCTCACTGCGGCTCATCCCGGTGGTGCCGTTCGCGCCGTTCAGCTACGTCTGCGGAGTGTCGGGGGTGCGGGTCGTGCCGTATCTCGCCGGCACGCTGCTGGGGAGCGTTCCGGGCACGGTCGCCGTCGTCGTGCTCGGGGACGCGCTGACCGGCGGGACCCCGCCCGCTCTCCTGGTCTGTTACGGCGTTTTCGCCGCCGCCGGCGCGGCCGGGCTGTACCGGGTGTTCCGAAAACGGCGCGCTGACACGGAGTCCGGGAAAACGGTCTCGACACCCGCTGGCTGACGGCGGCCACGAAGTTCGGACCGCTACACTCGAACGGGTCCGCGCGGGGAATTCGCGCTGAGTAAGGCCACCACCACCGGGATTTTCGAGGAGCAGGCGCCATCGACACCGGGCAGTTGATCGCGGGGCACTACCGTCTCGCCGAGCACATTGGTAGCGGTGCCATGGGCGTGGTGTGGCGTGCCGTCGACGTGCGCCTGGAACGCTCGGTGGCGATCAAGCAGATCCTGCCGCAGCCCGGCACGTCCGAGGCGGAGCGGGACAACCTGCGCCAGCGCGCGATGCGCGAGGCGAAGAACGCCGCCCGTTTCCAGCATCCGAACGCGATCGTCGTCTTCGACATCGCCGAGGACGGCGGCGACCCGTGCCTGGTGATGGAGTTCCTCAACGGGCCGAGCCTGTCCGCGATCCTCGCCGAGCGCGGCACGCTGCCGCTGGGCGAGGTCGCCCGCATCGGCGAGCAGGTGGCCTCGGCGCTGGTCGCCGCCCACCGGGCCGGGATCGTGCACCGCGACGTCAAGCCCGGCAACATCCTCATCGACGAGACCGGCACCGCGAAGATCACCGACTTCGGCATCTCGCGCGCGGCGGGCGACATGACGCTCACCGCGACCGGGCTCATCGGCGGCACCCCCGCCTACCTGGCGCCCGAGCTGGCCCGCGGCGCCGACCCGGTGCCCAGCTCCGACGTCTTCGCGCTGGGCGCGACGCTGTACCAGGCCATCGAGGGCAGCACGCCCTACGGGAACTCGACGAACCAGCTGGCGCTGCTCTACGCCGCCGCGAACGGCCAGATCAACCCGCCGCAGCAGGCGGGCGCCGCGACGGCGTTGCTGATGAGCCTGCTCAGAGCCGAGCCCGAGGAGCGGCCGTCCATGGCCGAGGCGCGGGACCGGCTCGCCGCGCTGGCCGCCAAGGACCCGGCCGCCCCGGGCACCCAGGTCTCGCCTCCGCTCTACGGCGGTGGCGCCGGTACCGGGGGCCGCAAGCCCGCCGGCGCGGACGTCTCCGCGGCTCCCAGTACTCCCGGCCGCGGCACCGAACGTCCGCCGTGGCAGCGCACCGGTGCGCCCTCCTCGGCCCCGATCCCGGTGCAGGCCCCGCCGCAGGCGGGCCCGCCGCGCACGCCGACCGCCTCGTTCGTGCCCCCGCAGCCCGTGCGCCAGCCGCACACCCCGCCGCGCCCGATGCCCTCGGCCGCCGCGCCCCAGCGCCCCGCCGCGCCCGCCGCCCCCGACACGAAACGAAAGGCGGCGATCTTCGCCGGCGCCGGTGCCGCCGTCGTGGTGATCGCCGTCGTGGTGTTCCTGATCCTGAACTCGGCCACCGACAACAAGGGCGCCTCCTCCGGCACGCAGCAGCCGCAGAACCCGCCCGCGTCCTCGCAGAGCGGTTCCGCCAGCAAGCCCAAGTCGCCCTCGCCGAGCCCGGTCGCCTCCAGCGGAACCGTGGACTGGTCGGCAGGCGGCAACAAGGTGGTCGCCTTCTACAACGCCGCGCTCAGAGGCGACTCGGGCGCCGCCCAGGCCATGCTCACCCCGCAGGCGCAGGCCTTCTACGGCGCGGGCGGGCTGCAGGCGTACTGGTCCCAGCACGAGCTGAGCGGCATCGAGAAAGCCACCGTCTACAAGCGGACCAACAACCCCGACGGCTCCGTCGACGTCCAGGTCGGCCTGCTCTTCAAGGACGGCAGCTCCGAGCAGAAGATCGTTCGCGTGATCGACGCCGGCGGCGGCAATCTCCTGCTCGACGGCGACACCCGCCGCCAGGGCGCGGAGGGTGGCCCCAACCAGTGACCCGCACTCGGCGCGGCAACGCTGTGACCTCGCCGCGTCACCGACAGCGACGTTCCTGATCGTCCGCTCGCCCTTCTGGCGTCTGGTCCGGCCGCTCGGGCTTCTGCTTGGCTTCCTCCCGGCACCACTTACCGGAGGGAGACGTACTTGTTCGCGAAACGAGCCGCTGTCGTCGGGGCCGGGATCGTGACGCTGCTCGGCGGCGTCCTGGTCGGCCAGGCGAGCGCGTCGTCGATGGTCACCACCTATCAGGCGGTCAACATCCGGGAGACACCCAGCAGCGGCAGCCGCCTGCAGGGCCGGTACCCGGCGAACTACCAGGTCCTCGGACTGTGCTGGACCTACGGCGAAACCATCAGCGACAACGGCGTGGTGAACAACATCTGGGTGTCCACCGGAAAGCAGTACGGGATCTACTCGTCCTTCGTCAGCGCCGTCTATCTCAAGGGCGACGCGCGGGGCAACATGCCGGTCAGCGACCGGTGCTGAGACGGCCCTAACCTGTGAGACGTGCGGCGCGAACGCTGTCCAGCGCCGCGCCGGTGGCTTACTGTGGTCCCATGGCCGAAATCGGACAACCCGGCCGGCATCCTCGCTTCCACGAGGATCTGGTCGGTCTCGATCCGGACGATCCGGAGGCTCGCGCGTTCGCCGAGCACCTGGACCGGATGGAGCGCTGCGGGCCGAACTTCACCATCGAAGCGTGTCTCGACGGCGTGTCCGACTTCGCCGACTCCAGCAACCGCCTCGGCGGCCTCCGCTACTGGGTCTCGGCGCTGATCGCCGTGCTCATCATCGTCGGGGTCATCGTGGCCGCGTGGGACATCGTGACGCGTGCCGTGGCGTGGCTCGCACAGTGACTCCCGAGGACGGCGTCCCGGCGATCTCGCGGAGTAACGTGGAACCGGTGAAAGGTATGAAACCCGTTGTCGGAGCCACCCCGCGCGTCGTGAAGTCCGAGCAGGAGTGGCGGCAGCAGCTTTCCGCGGAGGAGTACGCCGTGCTCCGCCAGGCCGGGACGGAACGCCCGTTCACCGGCGAGTACACCGACGCCAAGACCACCGGTGTCTACGAGTGCCGCGCCTGCGGGGCCGAACTGTTCCGCAGCGACACGAAGTTCGAGAGCCACTGCGGCTGGCCGTCCTTCTACGATCCCGCCGATTCCGACGCCGTCCTGCTGCGGGAGGACCGCAGCATGGGCATGAAGCGCATCGAGGTGCTCTGCGGCTCCTGCCACAGCCACCTCGGGCACGTCTTCGAGGGCGAGGGGTACCCCACCCCGACCGACCAGCGCTACTGCATCAACTCGATCTCGCTGAAGCTCGTTCCCGAGTCGTAACCACCCGGCGGCCAACCCCGCGCCCTCCCTCGTACGTGCTCACCGACACGGCTTCCGAGGGAGGGCGATTCCATGACCGAAACCTGGGGGATTTCCGGACCCGCTTTTCTCGCGCTCTACCTGGGCCTCATGCTGCTTCCGCTCGCGGTGGCCCAGCTGTGGCTGCTCCGCCTGCGGACCGGCCCGCGCACACTCGTCCCGCTCCCGACCGGCTACCACGTGGCCGCGCTGGCGGGCGGTGCCCAGCGGGTCGCCGACACGGTCCTCGCGGCGATGCTCGAACGCGAGCAGGTCCGCATCGACACGGCGGGCAAGCTGTACGTCACGCCCGCGCGTCCCGCCGACGCGCTCGGCCGGGCCGCGGCCACCGCGATCGCGTCGAAGGCGCTGGCCCTGCCGAGCACTCTGCGACGGGTGCTGGCGGCCGATCCCGCCATGCTCGCGCTGCTCGGGGAGCTGACCAGCGCCGGGCTGATCGTCGACGAACGCAAGCGGCGCCGGGCCTGGCTGACGACGGCCGCAGCGTACGTCCTGCTCCTCGCTTTCGGCCTCGTGCGGTTCTTCGCCGGTCTCGGCCGGGGCAGGCCGGTCGTCTTCCTGGCGATCCTGCTCGCGTTCGTGCTCGGCATCGCCGTCGCCACCGCGGTCTTCGGGTTCACCCGCCAGCCGGCGCGGGCCACCACGGCGGGCAAGCGCGCATCGGCCGCCACGCAAGCGGACCGGAGCCTGCTGCACGGCGCGGCCGGGGCCGTCGCGCTCCACGGCCTCGCCGCCTACCCCGACGAGAAGATCCGCAAGGTCCTCGCGCCGGTCCGGTTCGGCCCGGCGCGGCGGGCCAAACCGCGCACGTCGTACGGCGGTTACGCCGCGGGCGGCGCCTTCCTGGGCAGCGGCGGGGGTTCGTCGTGTGGCGGCGGTGGGGCTTCCTGTGGCGGAGGCGGTGGTGGCTGCGGCGGAGGTGGTGGCTGCGGCGGCTGAACCGCGCGCGGGAACGCGGCGGCCGGTCCGGCCGTCTCAGCTCCCGGTACGGGACAGGGCCGAGTCGGCCGAAATGCCCTCCCGGCCTGAGGTGTCCCGGTTACGGTAAGCGCAATCGTTGGAGGGGGAGGCGGACGATGAAGGACTTGTGGGGCATTTCCGGCCCGGAGTACCTGGCATTGCACGTGGGTTTGCTCGGGATCGTGCTGCTGGCCCGCGTGCTCGCGCCCGCGCTGTCCCGGCTGGGGCGGGCAAGCGCGGTCGCGCAGCCGGAGGCGACGCTTTCGGTGTACCAGCTGGCCTGCCTCGCGGGCGGGCCGGACCGGGTCGTCGACGCGGCGATCGCGGCGCTGGTCGAACGGGGCGAACTGCGCGTCAGCAGCACGAAGAAGATCACGTCGACGACCGGGACGGTCCCGGCGGATCCGATCGAACGCGTGGTCGCCGAGGCCGCGCGCACCGCCAAGTCGACCGCGACGATCCGGGCCAGGGCGCGGATCACCGAACCGATCCGGACGATGACGGCCGATCTCGAACAGCGGGGCCTGCTCCAGCCTGTGTCCCGGATCAAGACGCTCCGCCTGGCGATCCAGCTGTTCGCCGTCGCCGTGCTGGTGCTGGCGATCGTCCGGTTCGTGGCGGGCATCGGGGCGGGGCACTCGGTCGGGTACCTGGCCTTCCTGATCATCGTCACGATCTTCATCGTCGTCGTGACCGCCGGCGACCGGCGCAAGGCCGGGGCACGGCTGCCGACCGCCGCCGGGAACACCGTCCTCGGCCGGGCCAACGCCGAACACCGCCACGGCGCCCCGTCCCCGGGCGCGGTGCCCACCGGGGTGGTCCTCGCCGGAGCGGCCGCGGCGGTGGCACTCGGCGGGCTGGCGATGTACCCCGACGAGGAGCTGCGGGCCGCGCTGATGCCGCCGGTCACCTCGGGCTTCGGCGGGGGCGGCTCGTCCGGTGGGTCCTCGTGCAGCAGCGGTTCGTCCTGCAGCGGCGGATCGTCGTGCGGCGGGGGCGGTGGCTGCGGCGGCGGGGGCTGTGGTGGCTGAGCGGCTCGGCGTCGGCATCGGCTGGCGTGAGGAGCTGGACCTCTCGATCGCCCGGATGCCGGGCGTCGACTGGGTCGAGGTGGTCGCCGAGAACCTGCACGCCCCCCATCTGCCCGAATCGCTGATCGCCTTGCGGGACAAGGGAATCCCGGTGCTCCCGCACGCGGTGTCCCTTTCGCTCGGCGGCGCCGAACCGGTGGACACGAGCCGCGTCGAGCATCTGGCCGAGGTCGCCCGCGCCCTCGGCGCGCCGCTGGTGAGCGACCACGTGTGCTTCGTCCGGGCGGGCGGGCTCGACTCCGGGCACCTGATGCCGCTGCCGCGGACGCGGGACGCGCTGGACGTGCTCGTCGCGAACGTCCGCCTCGCCCAGTCCATTGTGGAGGTTCCGCTGGCGCTGGAGAACATCGCCGCGCTGCTGGAATGGCCGGACGCGGAGCTGTCCGAGGAACAGTTCCTCACCGAGCTCACCGAACGCACCGGCTGCGGCCTGATCATCGACGTCGCGAACCTCTACGCCAACGCGCGCAACATCGGCACCGATCCGGTGGCGTTCCTCGACGGCATCCCGTGGGAGCGGCTGGCCTACGTGCACATGGCGGGCGGCGTCGAACGCGACGGCGTCTACCACGACACGCACGCGCATCCCGTGCTGCCGGAGGTGCTCGACCTGCTCGCCGAGCTGTGCCGCCGCACCGATCCGCCCGGTGTCCTGCTGGAACGCGACGACGACTACCCCACCGACAGCGAACTCGTCGCCGAGCTGGCCAGTTTGCGCGCGGTGCTGGCGTGAGCGAAGATCCTCGCGAACGGCTGGCCGCGCGGCAGGCGGAGCTGCTGCGGGCACTGCTCGCGGGTGGCGACGCGCCGGAGGGCTTCGATCCGAAGCGGCTGCGCGTCGAGTCGGATGTCTTGCTGCGCAAGCGAAGCAGGCTCATCGCGTTCCTGCGCCCGGATCTCGCCGAAGCCCTCGGGTCCCGGTTCTTCGGGCTGTTCCTCGCCTACTCCACCGAGAATCCCAAATCCGCCGACACCAGGACCCGCGCGTACGCCGACCAGTTCGGCGAATGGCTCATCGCCCGTGGTGAACTGCCCAAGCCGAAGCGCCGCCGGTTACCACGTCGGGGTGCCACTGCCCGGTAGCGGCGCCGCGTCCGTCCACTGTGGAGGGGCGCCGGGCAGCACGCCCGCCATCTTGACCCTGGTGAGCCTGCCGAAGTCGCTGTCGACGTCTTCGAGCAGATCGTCGAAGGACGCCTCGGCCGCCGTGGAACCCTTGCGCCCCAGGGAATCCAGCCACCGGCCGGTGCCGGCCAGGGAAAGCCGGACGTGCCAGGTGCCGCCGTCGGTGACCGTGCGGCGCAGCGCCGTCATGATCCCGGCCGCGGTGAGCCAGCCGGTGGCGTGGTCGAGCGCCTGCACCGGCAGCGGCCGCGGCTCGTCGGTCCCCGCGACCTGGGCGCCCTCGTGGGCGATCCCCGAGGCCATCTGGACGAGGCTGTCGAAGCCGCGACGCCGCGCCCACGGCCCTTCCCAGCCGTAGGCGGACAGATCGGCCACGACGAGGCCGGGCCGTAGCTCCGCCATGTCCTCGGGCGAGAAACCCTTACGTGCCAGCGATTCCGGCCGGAAGGACTGGAGGACGACGTCGGCGCGGCTGATCAGCTTCCGCAGTTTCGCGCGGCCGCCCTCGGTGTCGAGCGCGACGAACGCCGAGCGCTTGCCCATCCCGGTGTCCATCGTCAGCGGCTCGATCCTCGGCAGGTGCGCGGCGCCGATGTGCAGTACGTTCGCGCCGTGCGCGGCCAGCACGCGGCCCGCGACGGGACCGGCGATGACGTGGGTCAGCTCCAGCACCCGGACCCCGCCCAGCGGCCGGTCCGAGTCGAACAGCCTGCGCGGTGGTGCTTCGCCGAGCGGCTTCAGATCCACCACGGGCAGCGACGCGACGGCCTGGCCCTGCGGATGTGCCAGCCAGTCCTCGTGCGAACGCAGCAGTGCGGCGGCCCCGCCCGCGGTGACCACGGCGGACTCGACCTCGTACGCGGTCTTCGCGGCGACGGTCTTCGCGACGGCCTCGCGGGTCGCGGGTACGCCGAGGCCCCAGCACACCGCGGATTCGTGCCGCCGGTTGTTGGCGTGCAGCTTGACCCAGCCGTCGGCGGCGCGGTAGTCCCCGGCGATCGGGCCCCAGAACTGACCGGGCGATCCGCCGTCGAGCCGCAGCAGCCGTTCGCTCTGGAAGGCTGCAGCCGCGTGCCGGGTGTCGATACCGACGACGCCGGGCTCGATTCCGCGCAGCCGCAGCATTTCCGCGGCGGAAAGGGTCGCGGCGGCGATGCTCGACGCCGCTGCCGCCTCGACCCGGAACGGGCCGGGCAGCACGTCCTCGCCGCCGGTCAGCTCGGCGGCGCCGGGCGCGAGGGTGTCCCCGGTGAGCGTGTGCCAGAGCCCGGCCAGCGTGTCCCGCACGGCGTTACGGAAGTGCCGCGACGAGCTCGGCGGGCGGCACGCGGGTCCCGGTGTAGAACGGGATCTCCTCACGGACGTGCAGCCGGGCCTCGGTGCCGCGCAGGTGCCGCATCAGGTCGACGATGCGGTGCAGCTCGTCGGCCTCGAACGCCAGGATCCACTCGTAGTCGCCCAGCGCGAACGAGGCGACGGTGTTGGCGCGCACGTCCGGGTAGTCGCGGGCTTCCTTGCCGTGGTCGGCGAGCATCTTGCGGCGCTCGTCGTCGGGCAGCAGGTACCACTCGTAGGACCGCACGAACGGGTACACGCAGATGTACTTGCGGGCCTCCTCGCCGGCGAGGAACGCCGGGATGTGGCTCTTGTTGAACTCGGCGGGGCGGTGCAGCGCGGTCTGGCTCCACACCGGCGTCGACGCGCGGCCGAGCGGGGTGCGGCGGAAGCCGGCGTAGGCGGCCTGGACCTGCTCGATCTCCTCGGCGTGCCACCAGATCATGTAGTCGGCGTCGGCACGCAGCGCGGACAGGTCGTACACCCCGCGCACCACGACACCCTTGCCCGCCAGCGCGTCCAGGTACTCGGTGGTCTCGCTCGCGGCGGCCCCGCGATCCTCCCCGAGCCGCCCGGGTTCGACCCGGAAGACCGACCAGGTCGTGTAGCGGATCGTGTCGTTCAGCTCGTTGTAGTTCAGCCGCGCCATACTTCCATCTTGGCACCACCGGCGCCGTGTCGTCCGCCCAGGTACGCGTGACGTCCGTCTAGGTACGCGAGATCGCCGAAAGGTGCTCCGCGACGCGCTTCGCGGCGGCATCCGCGGTGGCCACGCACGCCGGGAGGCCGACGCCGTGCAGCGTGGCCCCGGCGACCGCGAGCCCCGGCACCTCCGCGACCGCGCGTTCGATGCGCTCGACCCGCTCCAGGTGCCCGGCCCCGTACTGCGGAAGCCCGCCGCCCCAGCGCGTCACGAGTGTGTCGATCGGCGAAGCCGTGACGCCGGAAAGGCGCGCGAGATCCTCACGCACGACACGCACCAGCTCGTCGTCGTCCGCGTGCAGCGCGCCCGGCTCGCCGAACCGGCCGACCGACCCCCGCACGAGCACCGGCCCGCCCTCAGGAGCGAGGTGGGCCCATTTCCGGCTGGAGAAGGTGAACGCCTTGACCGCATACGGCACGCCCGAAGCGTCCCGCTCCCCCGCGCCGATCAGCACTCCCGACGCCTCGGGCAGCTCGGTCCCCGGCGGCAGCGCCAGCGCCACCACGGCCATCGACGCCAGTTCGACCTCGCCGAACGCCGACGCCGCGGCCGGGACGACGTCCGCCAGCAACCGGCGCGCGGACGGCGCGGGGACCGCCAGCACCACCGCGTCGACGTCCACCGGCGTGTCCGAGGGCGCGTGCGCGGCCGCCGCGGCCCCGAGTTCGAGCCGCCACCCCGTCACGGTCCGGCTCAGCGCGCGGACCGGGGCGCCGGTCCGGACCTCGGCGCCGGACAGCGCGGCGAGCCGGTCGAGCAGCGTGCCCAAACCGCCGACGAGGGTGCCGAACACCGGAGCCGTCCCGGGTGTCTTGGGCAGCAGCGACGCGGCGGCTGCGGTCAGCGAACCCGCGCCCGAGGCGACCGCCGAGGCCAGCCCCGGCATGGTCGCGCGCAGGCCGAGCCCGTCGGCTCCCCCGGCGTAGACGCCGCCCAGCAACGGATCCACGAGCCGGTCCACGAGTTCGTCGCCGAACCGCTCGCGCAGCAACGGCCCCAGCGGCACATCGGCCCCTGGCAAGGACACCGGCGGCAACGTCGTTTCGGCCTCGACGGCACGCCGTCCCTCGGGCGAAAGCACGTCCGCGACGGCGTCCGCGGAGGCCGGGACGCCCATGACCGTGCCGGGCGGCAGGCCGAGGACCGTCCCCCCGGCGTGGATCTTCGCCCGCGCCTTCGCCGGATGCGTGATCAGCTCGCCGAGCCCGATCTCGCGCGCCAGCGCCGTCATCTCGGGACGCCGCGCCAGGAACGCCTCGGCGCCGACGTCGTACCGCTGTCCGCCCACTTCCGCCGTGCGCAGTTTGCCGCCGAGCGCGCCGGTCGTCTCGAACACCGTGATCGCGGCCGACTCGCCGAGCAGGGTCCGCAGCCGGTACGCGGCGGTCAGCCCGGAGACACCCCCGCCGACGACGGCAACCCGCTTCACGGCCGCAGCTCGTGCACCAGCCCGACCACGCGGGTCAGTACGTCGGGGTCGACACCGGGCAGCACGCCGTGTCCCAGGTTGAAGATGTGCCCCGCGGCCGCGCGGCCCTCCTCGACGATCCGGCGGACTTCGGCCTCCAGCACCGGCCACGGCGCGTAGAGCAGCGCCGGATCGAGGTTGCCCTGCACGACCGGCGCCGATCCGGTCGCGGACAACCGCCGGGCGGCTTCGTCGAGCGGGACCCGCCAGTCGACGCCGACGACGTCCGCGCCCGCGTCGCGCATCGCCACCAGCAGCTCGCCGGTGCCGACGCCGAAGTGGATACGCGGCACGCCGTACTCGGCGACCCCGGCCAGGACCCTGGCCGAATGCGGCAGGACGAACTCGCGGTAGTCCCGCTCCGACAGCGCGCCCGCCCACGAGTCGAACAGCTGGATGGCGTCGACCCCGGCCTCGAGCTGCGCGCGCAGGAAGGTGAGCGCGAAGTCGGCGAGCCGCCCGGCGAGCTCGTGCCACAGCGCGGGGTCGGCGTGCATGAGCGCCTTGGTGTGCTCGTGGTTGCGGCTCGGCCCGCCCTCGATGAGGTAGCTGGCCAGCGTGAACGGCGCGCCGGCGAAGCCGATCAGCGGCGTCTCGCCGAGCCGCTCGACCAGCAGCCGCACGCCCTCGGCCACCTTCGCGACATGCCCGGTCTCCAGGACCGGCAGCGCCCGCACCGCGGCGAGGTCGCGGACCGGCTCCGCCACGACCGGGCCGGTACCGGGCACGATGTCGATGTCCACCCCGGCCGCCTTGAGCGGCACGACGATGTCGCTGAACAGGATCGCGCCGTCGACGCCGTGACGGCGCACCGGCTGCAGCGTGATCTCGGCGAGCATCTCGGGGTCGAAGCAGGCATCGAGCATCGGCACGCCCTCGCGCAGCGCGCGGTACTCGGGCAGCGAGCGCCCGGCCTGGCGCATGAACCAGACCGGCGTGTGCGCCGGGCGCTCGCCCCTGGCGGCGGCCAGCAGCGGCGCCCCGGGCAGGGCACGCCGGGCGGCCGCGGACAGGGACGGCTGGGAAGAGAGCGAGGAAGACATCGTCTTCATCGTGCCACGCCCCGGCTCGGGCCCGTTCTTCGGCGCGCCTGCCCCCGCAACCGGGCGTGTCCGCCCTAGAGTCGAAGCGTGACCGCGATGACGCCAGTGCCCGAACTCTTCCGCGAAGCCGTCGCGGCGCTGCAGTCCGTCCGGCCGCGCCCCGAGGTGACGCTGGAGACGATGCGTGCTCCCCAGCGCCTCGCCCCGTGGTCGTACGCGCTGAGCTGCGAGGTTTCCGGTCCCGCCGACGTGCTCGCCTCCGGGCGGCTCGTCCTGCTGCACGATCCGGACGGCCAGGAGGGCTGGGACGGCGTCCTGCGGATGGTGATGTACGTCCGCGCCGAGCTGGACCGGGAACTGGCCACCGACCCGTTCCTGCCCGCCGTCGGCTGGTCGTGGCTGACCGACGCGCTTGAGGCGTCCGGCGCGAGCTGGCGGGCGCTGGGCGGCACGGTCACCGAGACCTCCTCCGCGCGCTTCGGCGACATCTCCGGGCCCACCAGGACCGACGACCTCGAACTCCGGGCGTCCTGGACGCCGGTCGACGCCGCGCTCCGCCCCCACGGGAACGCCTTCTGCCAGGTGATGGCGAGCGTCGTCGGGCTGCCGCCGGTCGGCGTCACGCTGTTCGGCCAGCGGCAGAGTTCCTGATCGCCTCTTTTCCGCCCCGCCCGGGGCCCTGAGCGCGCCGCTGCGCGCCTCGGTGGTCCAGACAAGTGCGGGAACACTCCCGCGCCTTCCCGGCGCCGCTGAGGACTTTTCACGTCCACTCGCGGGTACCGCGCTAGCACGTCCGGACGACCACGTTCGTGATACCTGGACCATCACGCAGCGCGACAAGATCAACACCGGATCAACGACGGACCCAACGGAAGTCGGGTGCCGTTCACGAGGGGCGGGACGTTCCGGAACGCCCGGTATCGTCGCTCTCCGCTACCGCCGGGCGGCGGCCGGAAAGTTGATCATGCCCCGGCGGGGGCCCGATTCCGTCCCTCCGGCGCCCCGCGGGGCCCTGCCCCCGCGACCAGCACCGGCAGGTGCACGACCCATCTGCACAGCCACTTTGAAGCCGGTAACAAGAGTGCATCGTGTTCGCTGGGCGATCCGTTAGCCACCGGCTGTGTACTAGCCCGATCGTGTTACAACGAACCCCCTGAGTGACGAGTCGTTTGAGATAGATACCCATTCGATCCCCCCGCGGAAGCCTCCGGGCGGCTACAGTGCCTTTCGACGACACCACTTTCGGTCTAAAGCTGGCGCGGCTGAACGGCCGAAGGTCCCGGTGCCGGTCGGGGGGCACGACCGACTCCAGGGAGGTAGTGACGTGGCTACCGTCGGCTTATCTCAGGCCGTTCGATCCACGCCAGCCGGTGCCTTGCCGGCGAGCATGGTTCCGCACCCGCGGGAAGAGCTCTTTTCCGTATTGGTGGTCGACGACCACCCGCTGTTGAGGGAGGCAATCGCAGCACGACTCGCACAGATGGGTGCGGGCACCGTTCACGAGGCCGCCACGGTGGCCGAGGCGAGGGCGCGAGCCACGGCCACCGGGCCGTGCGACCTGGCGATCCTCGATCTCGGACTGCCGGATGGCAGCGGCATCGAGCTGGTTACGGAACTCCGTAGCCATGGCTGGCCTCGTGTCGTGGTGCTCGCGTCCTCCGACGATCCCTACGCCGTCAGATCGGCCTTCCAGGCCGGTGCGCAGGCGTACCTGCTGAAGTCCGCGTCGCCGGTGGTCGTCACCGACGGCGTGCGCAGGGTCCTCGAGGGCGGCGTCTACGCCGACCCGAGCGTGGCACCGGTGCTGGCCACCGGAACCAGGGTCGCGGGCACCGACAACACCCCGCGCGAGCTGTCCGCTCGCGAGGTCGAGGTGTTGCAGCTCGTGGCGGACGGGCAGTCGAACAAGGAGATCGGCGAGGAACTGTCCCTCTCCGCGCTCACCGTCAAGTCGCATCTGTCCCGGATCGGGCGCAAGCTCGGCACCGGCGACCGGGCGCAGATGGTGGCGCTGGCGATGCGGGCAGGCGTGATCCGATAGCGAAAGGCGAACACCCCTGCGGGGCGGGCGGACCAGGCGCGGTGTGCCCGTCCCGTAGGGTCCTTACCCATGGGAAATGAACAGGCCGACAGGACCGGACTCGACGTGACGACCGAACCTGCCGGGCCTGTACTCCTTCGCGAACCCGCCGAGGGCACTCCCCCGGTGATCGCCGACGCCAGCGCGCTCGCCGAGGCGTGCGCGCGGCTCGCCGCGGGCAGCGGCGCGATCGCCATCGACACCGAACGCGCGTCCGGCTACCGGTACTGGCCCAAGGCGTACCTCGTCCAGATACGCCGCGAGGGCGCGGGCACGATACTCGTCGACCCGATCGCGGTGGCCGGTGACCTGGCCCCGCTGCGGGCCGTCCTCAACGACGCCGAGTGGGTGCTGCACGCCGCGTCGCAGGATCTCCCCTGCCTCGCCGAACTGGACCTGCGCCCCGCGACACTGTTCGACACCGAGCTGGCCGGGCGGCTGGCCGGATACGAGCGGGTCGCGCTCGGCACGCTGGTCGAGCTGCTGCTCGGGTACCAGCTGGAGAAGGGGCACAGCGCGGCCGACTGGTCGAAGCGGCCGCTGCCGGTCGACTGGCTCAACTACGCCGCGCTCGACGTCGAGCTGCTGATCCCGTTGCGCGAGAAGCTCGAAGCCGAGCTGGACGCGCAGGGCAAGCTGGAATGGGCCCGTCAGGAGTTCGAGACGGTCCGCACCGCCCCGCCGCCCGCGCCGAGGGCCGAGCCGTGGCGCCGGACGTCGGGCGTGCACAAGATCCGCAGCCCGCGCGGCCTCGCGGCGGTGCGCGAGCTGTGGCAGGCCCGGGACGAACTGGCCCGCAAACGCGACCGCGCGCCGAGCCGCATCCTGCCGGACAGCGCGATCATCAACGCCGTCACCGCCGACCCGAAGACGGTCGAGGAACTGCAGGCGCTCCCCGTGTTCGGCGGCCGCGTGCAGCGGCGCTACAGCGCGAACTGGCTGCGGCATCTCCAGGCCGCACGGGCGTTGCCGGCGAGCGCGCTGCCCGCCCCGGCACAGCCGACCGACGGCCCGCCGCCGGTGAACCGCTGGGCCGACAAGGACCCCGACGCGGCCGCGCGCCTCGCCGCCGCCCGCGCTTCGCTGGCCTCGATCGCCGAACACCACCGGCTGCCGGTGGAGAACCTGCTGCTGCCGGACCTCGTCCGCCGCACCTGCTGGCGCCCGCCCGCCGACCTCTCCTCCGACGCCATCGCCGCGGCGCTGGCCGCCGGTGGCGCCCGGCCGTGGCAGATCGAGCTGACGCTGCCCGCCCTCGAGAAAGCCCTTCACGCCGCCGCTTCCTGACCCGCCACGTGCAGGTGTGTGGTGTCGCGAAGGGGACATTGACGACGTTCAACGTCCCCAATGTCCCCTTCGTCATGTCGCGAACGCGTCGTTCACGACGCTCAACGTCCCCGCCGCGTCGTTCGAGACACCACCCACCCGACCGCGGCACCCACCAGGCAACCGAGGAACGCCCCGGGCGCCCCCAACACACCAAGGGGCCCCTGCGTCACACCCACCGCACCCAGGGACGCCCTCGTCGCACCTGCCCGGCCCCGCTACCAGCCGCATGCACTGAAAGCGCCCTTCAGTGCGTCTGGCGCACCGAAAGCGCCCTTCAGCTCGCCCAGCGCACCGAAGGCGCCTTTCAGCACACAACCAGCGAAGCCGAGGATCAGGAACGGGGCAGCAGAGCGCGGGCGGCGGCGCGCAGGGTGGCGTCGGGGGCGGGGAGACCGGCGACGCGCAGCACGCCGTCGGCGCCTTCGACCGCGTGGGCCTCGACGTCCAGTACCGGATCGTCCCTGCGGATGATCGCGATGCTCTCCACCAGGCCGAAAACGAGGTTCGACCGGACGGCGACGCTGTCGGGGTGCGCGCCGGACTCGGCGACGAGGTCGCGGTAGACGGCCTTGAGCTGTTCTCGTTCGGCACGGAACGGCGCGAGGTTCGGCGAGGCGATCTCCGGCAGCAGGTAGAGCGCGCCCAGGTTGTACCGCGCGCCGCCCAGCAGCCGGATGTCCGCGTAGGCCAGTGCCCACAGCCGCACCGCGGCGGGCGCGTCCCCGCCGGAGAGACCACCGGCGACCTCCAGCGACGGCCGGACCGTCGCGGCCAGCAGCGCCGCGAGAATGTCCTCTTTGGACGGAAAATGGTAGTACAGCGAGGCCTGGCGCAGTCCGGCGCGTTCGGCGATGGCCCGGGTGGTGGTCGCCGCGTACCCGGCGCCGGTGAACAGTTCACCCGCCGCCTCGAGGACGGCCTCCCTGGCGTTCTGACTACTCGCCGCCGCCCCGCTCGCCCTCGGCCTGCCGACCCCGGTCACGTTCTTCCCCACCCGTCGATCTTGCCAGGCGCCGCCGTCCCCGCCAGGCTGTCCGAGGCATGTTACGGCGCCGCCCCGGAATCCGTAACGCGGCCCGCTCATGTGTAACCCGGCACTAATGCCGGCGAGACCGGCCAGTAGTGCGATCGGCCTAATTTCGGTCGGTCGACCGAAAAATGTCCGAAAGAAATTCGGGAGCCATGATGTCCCCACCGACCGCCGAGGACGCCCGCACCGACGAACTCGCCGAATTCGGCTACCGGCAAGAACTGCGCCGGTCACTCGGCGGGTTTTCCGCGTTCGCCGCCGGCTTTTCGTTCGTCTCGATCCTCACCACCGTCTTCCAGCTCTTCGGCCTCGGCTATTCCTTCGGCGGGCCGCTGTTCTTCTGGACATGGCCGGTGGTGCTCGGCGGGCAATTGCTCGTCGCGCTCGTCTTCGCCGAACTGGCCGCGCGCTTCCCGCTGGCCGGCTCCGTGTACCAGTGGTCGAAACACATTGCACGCGGCTTCACCGGCTGGCTCGCGGGCTGGATGATGCTGCTCGGCTGCGTCGTCGCGCTGGCGGGCGCGGCCATCGCGCTCCAGATCGTGCTGCCGTCGGTGTGGAGCGGCTTCCAGTTGGCCGGCGGCGATCCCTCGGTCACCTCGCCGACGGGCGCGGCCAACGCCGTCCTCCTCGGTTCGCTGCTGATCCTGTTCACCACCGCGGTCAACGCGGCGGGAGTGCGGATCATGGCCCGGATCAACGACATCGGCGTCGCGGCGGAACTGATCGGCGTCGTGGTGCTCGTGGCCGGGCTGGCGCTGTTCGCCGTGCGCGGCCCGCAGGTCGTGGTCCAGACCGTTCCGGTGGACGGGACATCGCCGGCGCCGGGAATCGCCGGAGTGCTCGCCTCGGCGCTCGCGGCCGCCTATGTGCTCTACGGGTTCGACACCGCCGCGTCGGTGGCCGAGGAAACCCGCGACGCGCGGCGTAAGGCGCCTCGCGCGGTCCTGCGCGCGTTGCTCGTCGCCGGGGTGGGCGGGCTCGCGGTCGTGCTGACCGCGCTCATGGCGGCCCCGAGCCTCACCGACGGGCAGCTCGCCGGGCGCGGCCTGCCGTACGTCATCACGGCCGTCTTCGGCGACACGCTCGGCCGGGTGTTCCTCGCCGACGTCGCGATCGCGGTGGTGGTCTGCACCCTCACCATCCAGACCGGGACGGTCCGGCTGATCTACGCGATGGCCCGCGACGGCGCGCTGCCCGGCGCCGCCCGGCTCGCCGGCGTCAACCCCCGCACCGGGACGCCGATCGCCCCGGCGATCCTCTCCGGCGCGCTCGCGATCGGCCTGCTGCTGCTCAACGTCGGCAACCCGACGGTGTTCAGCACGATCACCGGCACCTCGGTGGTCGTGGTCTACCTCGCCTATCTGCTCGTCACCGCGCCGCTGCTCGTCGCCCGGCTGCGCGGCCGCTTCGCGGGCGAACCCGGCCGGTTCTCCTTGGGCCGCTGGGCGATCCCGGTCAACGTCGCCGCCGTCGCGTACGGCGTCGCGATGATCGTGAACATCGCCTGGCCCCGCCCGCGCATCTACGACGCCGACGGCACGGGCTCGCTCACGATGCTGCTGTTCCCGATCGAATTCACCGGCGCGGCGCTGGTGCTCGGCCTGCTCTGCTGGGCCCGGCTGCGCCGCCGCGCCGCGCCCGCCGCCGAACCCGCCCTGTAAACCCCTACCGAGAAGGAGGACACCGATGAGTACCACCGCCACCACCCATGGCGCGCGGGACCACGCCCGCGCACAAGCGGGCACGGTCGTCGACACCATGCCCACCATCCCGGCGCACACCGCCGAGCCGCCCGCCGGCGTCGCGGCCGACGACCTCACCTGGGCGGAAACCGTGGCCGGTGGCGGTTACACGCACAAGGTGCTGGCCCGCGGCACCCGGCTCCGGCTGACCGACCCCACCGGTGACGCCTGCGCGCATCTGCTGCTGTTCAACGCCGACGCGCCGTGGGAACGGCTGAACGTCGCGGACACGGTGAAGGTGCAGTGGAACGCCTACCTCGGCGAGTCGGTGGCGTTGCTGTCGGACCAGGCCCGCGTGCTCGCCACCCTCGTCACCGACAGCGGCGGCAGGCACGACGCGCTGTGCGGAACGTCCACTGTGGACGGAAACACCGAGCGGTACGGCGACGGCAGCCCGCAGGGCCCCTCCCCCGCCGGGCTGGCGCTGTTCACCCTGGCGGCGGCGAAACACGGGCTCACCCCGCGTGATCTGCCGCCGAGCCTCTCGTTCTTCCAGGGCGTCCGCGTCGGCGGCGCGGGCGAGCTGGAGTTCACCGGTTCCGCCGGGGCGGGGCACACCGTCGAACTGCGGACCGAGCTGCCCGTCGTCGTGCTGATCGCCAACGTCGCGCATCCGCTGGACCCCCGGCCGGACTACACCACCGGCCCGCTGGAGGTGCTGGCCTGGCGCGACCGTCCATCCACACCGGACAGTCCGGAGTGGACACACACGCCGGAGGCGCAGCGCGCGTTCGAGAACACCGCCGACTACCTCACCGCACGGGGGCTGTGATGACCATCGCGACGACCACCGTCCTCGACACCGAAGTCCCCGCGCGCGCCCCGTTCTCCACGGTGCTGCGCGAAGGACAGGAACTGGCGATCATCGACACCGGCGGCAACCAGGCCGTCGACTTCCTCTGCTACGACGCGGCCGACACGGCCAAGCGGTACAGCGCGGCGGCCACGATCACCGCGCAGCGCAACATCTTCCTCACCACCGGCAGCGTTCTGCGCACCGGCGAGGGCGCGCCGCTGCTGACCGTGGTGGCCGACACCTGCGGGCGGCACGACACCCTCGGCGGCGCGTGCAGCAAGGAGTCCAACAGCCTGCGCTACGGCCAGCACACCCGGTACCAGCACGCGTGCGTGGAGAACTTCCTCGTCGAGGGCGCCAAATGGGGGCTGGGTAAACGGGATCTGGTGAGCAACGTCAACTGGTACATGAACGTGCCGGTCGAGGCCGACGGCACGCTCGGCATCGTGGACGGCATCTCCGCGCCCGGCCTGGAGGTCCGGCTGCGCGCCGAGACCGGTGTGCTGGTGCTGATCTCGAACTGCCCGCAGATCAACAACCCGTGCAACGGCTTCGAGCCGACCCCGATCCGGATCCTCGTCACCGAGCCGGGGAGCGAGGCGTGAAGCTGCTGGTCGCCAACCGCGGCGAGATCGCCGTCCGCGTCCTGCGCAGCGCCCGCGAACTGGACCTGCCGACCGTCGCCGTGTACTCCGACGCCGACCGGACCGCGCCCCACGTCCGGCTGGCGGACGAGGCGGTGCGGCTCGGCCCGGCCCCGGCGGGCGAAAGCTACCTGCGGGCGGACGCGATCATCGAGGCGGCGCGGAACAGCGGAGCCGACGCGATCCATCCCGGCTACGGCTTCCTGTCCGAGGACGCCGCGTTCGCCCGCGCCGTCGAGGCCGCCGGAATAACGTTCGCCGGTCCTGCTCCCGGACAGCTGGAGGTGTTCGGCGGCAAGCACACCGCCCGCGAGGCGGCGGTCGCCGCCGGGGTGCCGCTGCTGCCGGGCACCGGCCTGCTCGCGGATCTCGGCGACGCGCTGGCCGCCGCGGAGCGCATCGGCTACCCGGTGATGCTCAAGGCGACCGGCGGGGGCGGCGGCATCGGCATGCGGGCGTGCGCCTCGGCCGGGGAACTGGCCGAGGCGTGGGAATCCGTGCGCGCGGTGGCGGCGAAGAGCTTCGCCAGTTCCGGCGTGTTCCTCGAACGGCTCGTCCGGCACGCCCGGCACGTCGAGGTCCAGGTGTTCGGCGACGGCGAGGGCGCCGTCCTCGCGCTGGGCACCAGGGATTGTTCACTGCAGCGGCGTAATCAGAAGGTCGTCGAGGAATGCCCCGCGCCCGGAATCCCGGACGCGGTCGAGGCCCGGCTGGTCGAGTCGGCGGTCGCGCTGTGCGCGTCGGTGCGGTATCGCTCGGCGGGTACGGTCGAGTTCGTCTACGACGCCGAACGTGAGGAGGCCGCGTTCCTCGAGGTCAACACGCGGCTACAGGTCGAGCACCCGGTGACCGAGGAGGTGTACGGCGTCGACCTCGTGGCGTGGATGCTGCGGCTCGCCCAGGGCGACCGCGGAATGTTCGGCCACGCGCCGGAACCACGCGGGCACGCCGTCGAAGCCCGCGTGTACGCCGAGGATCCGAGCGCGGGACATCGTCCGAGCGCCGGGCTGGTCACCGGCGTCTCGCTGCCCGCGGAGTCCCGTGTGGACACCTGGATCGAAGCGGGCTCGACCGTCACCACGCACTACGATCCCTTGCTCGCCAAGGTGATCTGCACCGGCGAGGATCGCGCGGCGGCACTCGTGGCGCTGCGGGACGCGCTGGCCGCGACCCGGGTCGACGGCGTCCGCACCAATCTCGGCCAGCTCCGCTCCGCCGTGACGGACGCCCGGTTCCGCGAGGCCGCACACGACACCGCGACGCTGGACGACGTCACCGACGACGAACCGCGGATCGAGGTCCGGCGCGGCGGCACGATGACCACCGTGCAGGAATGGCCGGGCCGCACCGGGTTCTGGCACGTCGGGGTGCCGCCGAGCGGGCCGATGGACGACCGCTCGTTCCGGCTGGGCAACGCCGCGCTCGGCAATCCCGAGGGCGCCGCCGGGGTCGAGTGCACTGTGGACGGTGTGACGCTCCGCTTTTCGCGGGCCACCGCGATCTGTGTCACGGGCGCGCCCGCCCCGGTGACCCTCGACGGCCGCGAGATTCCCTTGTGGACACCGATCGTCGTCCCGGCCGGCAGTGAGCTCGACGTCGGCGCGTGCACGGCGGGCCTGCGCAGCTACGTCCTCGTGCGAGGCGGCGTCGATGTCCCCGCCTTCCTGGGCAGCGCGGCGACGTTCACGCTCGGGAAGTTCGGCGGGCACGGCGGGCGCACGCTCGCCGCGGGCGACGTCCTGTCTCCCGGCCCCGCGCCCGCCGACGACCTCGCCGGGCCGGTCCCGGCGGCCGACCGGCCGGACTTCCCCGACCGGTGGGAGATCGGGGCGGTGGAAGGGCCGCACGCGGCACCGGAGTTCTTCACCCCGGCGGACGTCGAGACGTTCTACCGCACCGGCTGGCGGGTGCACTTCAACTCGGCGCGTACCGGCGTCCGGCTGGTCGGCCCGCGACCGTCGTGGGCTCGCGCGGACGGCGGCGAGGCCGGGCTGCACCCGTCCAACATCCACGACACGCCGTATGCGATCGGCGCCGTCGACTACACCGGCGATCTGCCGATCCTGCTCGGGCCGGACGGGCCGAGCCTCGGCGGGTTCGTCTGCCCCGCCACCGTCGCGACCGGGGAACGCTGGAAGCTCGGGCAGCTGCGGCCGGGCGACACCGTGCGGTTCGTGCCGATCACCACCGAGCACGCCGCCGAACTCCGCCGGGTGCCCGCCACCGCACCCGCGCCGAGCCGCCCGGCGCTCGACGACGGCGGCGTCCTCGGCCGTCTGTCCACAAGCGACGAAGAGCCGTCGGTGACCTACCGGCGCAGCGGCGACGACAATCTGCTGATCGAGTACGGCGAGATGACGCTGGACCTCGCGCTGCGGATGCGGGTGCACGCGCTGGCCGAGCGGCTGGCGGCGGAGGGGGTGCCCGGGATCGTCGACCTGACGCCGGGAATCCGGTCGCTGCAGGTACACGTCGACCCGGACGCGCTGCCGGTGGCGAAGGCGCTCGGCCTGGTGCGCGAGCTGGAGCGGGATCTGCCGCCGACGGCGGACCTGGTGGTGCCGAGCCGGTCGGTGCGGCTGCCGCTGTCCTGGGACGACCCGGCGACGCGGGAGGCGATCGAGCGGTACATGACCGGGGTGCGGGACGACGCGCCGTGGTGCCCGTGGAACATCGAGTTCATCCGCCGGGTCAACGGACTGTCCAGTGTGGACGACGTGTACCGGACGGTGTTCGGCGCGGAGTACCTGGTGCTCGGCCTCGGCGACGTCTACCTCGGCGCCCCGGTGGCGACGCCGCTGGACCCGCGGCACCGGCTGGTGACCACGAAGTACAACCCGGCGCGGACGTGGACGGCGGAGAACTCCGTCGGCATCGGCGGCTCGTACCTGTGCGTCTACGGGATGGAGGGGCCGGGCGGCTACCAGTTCGTCGGGCGCACCGTCCAGGTGTGGAGCGGCTGGCACCAGCGCGGCTCGTTCGCGCCGGGATCGCCGTGGCTGCTGCGGTTCTTCGACCGCATCTCGTGGTATCCCGTGTCCGCTGAGGAACTCCTGGAGCTGCGGGCCCGGAACGCCGCCGGGCAGTTGGAACTGGACATCGCCGACGGCGAGTTCGCACTGGCGGGCTACCAGCGTTTCCTCGCGGACAACGCGGCGAGCATCGCCGAGTTCCGCGCCCGGCAGTCGGCGGCGTTCGAGGCGGAGCGCCGGGCGTGGGCGGCGGCGGGCGAGTTCGATCCCAAGCCCGAACCGGAACCCGCGACGCTCGCGCCGGCGCGGGTCCAGGCTCCGCCGGGCGGGCACGTCGTCGAGGCTCCCTTCGCCGCGACGGTCTGGCGCGTCGATGTCCGGCCCGGCGACCGGGTCGGCGGCGCGCAGCCGCTCGTCACGCTGGAGGCGATGAAGACCGAGGCCCGGATTCCCGCGCCGTCGGACGGAAAGGTGGTCGAGGTGCTGGTCTCTCCCGGCGATCAGGTCGTTCCCGGCACTCCGCTGGTGGTGCTGGCATGAGCGAAGCTTGCGAGCGAATCATAGACATCATGCGCCAAAAAGAATTCAACACAGTCTCGCGAAGCGAGGCCATCGCATGAGCGTCGTGGAGCGCGTGCGGGCCGCCTACGCGCGCATCGCCCAGGTGGACCGGCCGGAGATCTGGATCGACCTGCGTCCCGAGGCCGACGTCCTGGCCGACGCCGCAGCGCTGGAGGCGCGCCACACCGCCGGCGAACCCCTGCCGCTGTACGGGAAATTGGCCGCGGTCAAGGGAAACATCGACGTCGCCGGGCTGCCGACCACCGCGGGCTGCCCGGCCTACGCCTGCCACCCGGCCGAGGACGCGCCCGCGGTGGCCCGGTTGCGCGCGGCGGGGGCGCTGATCCTCGGCACGACCAACCTGGACCAGTTCGCGACCGGGCTCGTCGGCACCCGCAGCCCGTACGGCGCCGTCCGCAACGCCGTGGACCCGTCCCGGATATCCGGCGGGTCGAGCGCGGGATCGGCGGTCGCGGTCGCACTGGGCATCGCCGATCTCGCGCTCGGCACCGACACCGCCGGATCGGGCCGGGTTCCCGCCGCGCTCAACGGAATCGTCGGGCTCAAGCCGACTCGCGGGCTGATTCCGACGCGCGGGGTCGTTCCCGCGTGCCGGAGCATCGACTGCGTCAGCGTCTTCGCGAGGACGGTCGACGAGGCCACGCTCGCCCTCGGTTGCCTGACCGGGCCGGACGCCGGCGATCCGACGTCACGAACGGCTCCGCCTGCCCGGCGCCTTTCGGGACGTGCGCGAATCGGGATCCCGCGGCCGGATCAGCTCGGGGAACTCCGTACGGGCTGGGCGGACGCCTTCGCGCGGGCCGCGTCGGAATTCCCCGGTGCCGAACCGGTTACCGTGGACATCGAGCCGTTCCTCCAGGCGGCCCGGCTGTTGTACGAAGGCACGTTCGTCGCCGAGCGGTACACGGCGGTCGGCGAATTCCTGGACGCGCACCCGGACGACGCCGACCCCACGGTGTTCTCGATCATCTCCGGTGCGCGGGATCTGCCCGCGCACCGGGTGTTCGCGGACTTCGCGACGCTGGACCGGCTGCGGCTGGACGCGGACGCGGTGTTGTCCACTGTGGACGCTCTGCTGCTGCCGACGACCACGGACCACCCGTCACTGGCCGAGGTGGCCGCGGATCCGGTCGGGGTGAACACGCGGCTCGGCCGGTTCACCAATTTCGCCAATCTGCTCGACCTGTGCGCGCTGGCGATCCCGGCGGGCGAGGTGGACGGGCTGCCGTTCGGGGTGATGCTCGCCGGCCGCGCGTTCGACGATCTCCTCCTCGCCGATCTCGCCCGGAGTGTCCCGGCGCGCGTCCGGATCGCCGTGGTGGGCGCGCATCTGCGGGGCCAGCCACTGAACCACGAGCTGACGTCGCGGGGCGGCCGGTTCGTCGCGGCGGCCGCCACCACACCGGAATACCGGCTGTACGCGCTGGACACGACACCGCCGAAACCCGGGCTCGTCCGGGTCGCCGGCGGCGGCGCGGCGATCGCGGTGGAGGTGTGGGAACTGCCGGTGCGCGGGTTCGGCGAATTCGTCGCGAACATCCCGGCACCGCTGACGATCGGGAGAATCCGGCTCGCGGACGGCGAAACCGTGTCCGGATTCCTCTGCGAACCAGTCGCCGTGGACGGCGCCGCCGACATCACCGGACACGGAGGGTGGCTGTCCTACCGGGAAGCGCTCACCGGAACGTAACCGTTTCGCCGCTCAGCTGTGCGGTGCGAGCCGTTCAGAGGTGATCCTCTGGCTGCCGATAACCACAGGGAGAAAACAATTCCCCACCGGAACCCGGGGGGGGGGGGGGGCCCCCCCCCCCGGGGGGGGGGGGGGGCCGCCGGGGGGGGGGGGGGGCCCCCCCCCCCCCCCCCCCCCCCCCCCCGCGCCCCCCCG
>NZ_JBHYIQ010000079.1:16435-17348 GCF_042739895.1 Amycolatopsis sp. NPDC059021 | reverse complement strand
GTTTGTGTTTTTTTTTTGTTGTGCTCATAAAACATTTTTCTAAAACACCACCCCCCCCCCCGGGGGGGGGGGCCCCCCCCCCCCCCCCCGGGGCCGCGGGGATGTCCCGTACGGCTTCGGAGGCGGCCCATGACCCCGGCGACCCCATCCCCGTCGACCACCCTCGTGCACTCGTACCTGTTCCTGCGCCGCGCGATCGGCGTCATCGGCCTCGCGCTGCCGGTGCTGCTCATCGTCGGCACACTCGCCGTCGACGGCGGCGGGCTGCTGAATTCGATCAGCAGCTACTACTACACGTCCACGCGGGACGTGTTCGTCGGCGGCATGTGCGCGATCGGCGTCTTCCTGCTGTCCTACCACGGTTACAGCCGCCTAGACGACGTCGCGGGCAACCTCGCCGCGGTCGCCGCGATCGGGCTGGCGGTGTGCCCGACCACGCCCGCGCACGCGACGTCGACGGACCGGGTGCTGGGCGTCCTGCACCTCGTGTTCGCCTCGGTGTTCTTCCTGACGCTCGCGTTCTTCTGCCTGTTCCTGTTCACCAAATCGGACAAGGCGGACCCGACGCGGCGCAAGATCGACCGCAACCGCGTCTACGTCGCCGCCGGGGTGGTGATCCTGGCGTCGCTGGCGCTCATCGTCGTCACCAGCCTGCTCCCGGTCGCCACCACACTGCATCCCGCGCTGTGGCTGGAGACGGCCGCGATCCTCGCGTTCGGCTTCGCGTGGCTGACCAAGGGCGAGGCGATCCTGGCCGACGTCTCCCCGGCGGAGGAGGTCAGCCCCGCGGTCGCCTGATCGCTCCACTGTGGACTGTTATGCCGCGGGGGGCGGGGCCGCCCCCCCCCCAAAACAACCCCCCCCCCCCCCGCGGGGGATAAAAAAAAAAAAACCCCCCCCCCCCCAACACAAA
>NZ_JBHYIQ010000079.1:0-16425 GCF_042739895.1 Amycolatopsis sp. NPDC059021 | reverse complement strand
TTTGTGGTCGGCTGGGTCTGTTGTTTTTATTTGACCGGTGGGTATTGTTTGGCGGGGGGGCGGGGCGCCACCGGCCCCCCGCCCGCCGCGGTCCCCCCTTGGCGTGGTGTCGGGGTCACCACTCCCCCACTATAACAGCTGTTGTACTACAGGTGTTATAGTGAAATGTCCCTAATACCGGGCGAAGGGGTGAACACGATGACCGCACAGTCACGGCGGGAGCAGCTCGCCGACGCGGCGATCGATGTTCTCGCCACGCAGGGCGGACGCGGTCTGACCCACCGCGCCGTGGACCGCGCCGCCGGAGTGCCGCTGGGCACGACCGGCAACTACTTCCCCACCCGGCAGGCACTCCTGCTCGCGGCGACCGAGCGCATCTCGCACTGGCACCTCGCGCAGCTCGGCGCCTTCGGCGCGCAGGCGAAGTCCTACAGCCGCGCCACGCTCATCAGCTCGTTCGAGGAGTTCCTGCGGGAACTGCGCACCAAGCACCGGGCACGCAGCCTCGCGATGCTCGAGGTACACCTGGAAGCGGCGCGCCACCCCGAAATCCGGGACACGCTCGCGGGAACGCTGCGCGCGGCGTATCCGGCGCAGCAGCGGGCGGTGACCGAGGGCGGCCTGCCGACCAGTCTCCGGGACGTCGTCCTCCTCGACGCCTTCGCCGGTGGCCTGTTCCTCGTCCTGCTCGCCCTGCCCGCCGAGCTCGTCACCGAATTCGGCCTCGACGACCTCGGCGCGCTCGCGACCCGGCTGGTGAACACGGTTCATCGGGACTGAGCGCCACTCGCGAGTGTGCCGTGTCCCACTCGACCGGGCCACTCCCCTGGTTACCCGTGGGTAACAAGGGCTATCGTGCGGGCAGGATTTCTCTGCCGACATCAGGAGCATTCGTGGCCGCACCAGCAACGCCGCTCGCGCCGAACGCGCGAGGCGTGCGCAACGTCGTGTTCGTCGAGGGGGTACGGACCCCGTTCGGCAAGGCGGGCGACAAGGGCATCTACGCCGGGACCCGTGCCGACGACCTCGTCGTCAACGCCATCAGGGAGCTGCTGCGGCGGCACCCCGAACTGCCGCCCGAGCGCGTCGACGAGGTGGCCATCGCCGCCACCACGCAGATCGGCGACCAGGGGCTGACCATCGGGCGCACCGCCGCGCTGCTGGCCGGGCTGCCCAAGTCCGTGCCCGGCTTCGCCATCGACCGCATGTGCGCCGGCGCGATGACCGCGGTCACCACGACCGCGTCCGGCATCGGGTTCGGCGCCTACGACATCGCCATCGCGGGCGGCGTCGAGCACATGGGCAGGCACCCGATGGGCGAGGGCGTCGACCCGAACCCGCGGATCGTCGCCGACAAGCTCGTCGACCCGACGGCGCTCGTCATGGGCCAGACCGCGGAGAACCTGCACGACCGGTTCCCCGCGATCACCAAGCAGCGCACCGACGCCTTCGCCGCGCGCAGCCAGGAGAAGTACGCCGAAGCCGTCAAGACCGGCAAGATCGGCCCCGAGCTGGTGCCGGTCGCGACCCGGTCCGCCGAGCTGGGCTGGGGCCTGGCCACCGAGGACGAGCCGCCGCGGCCGGGCACCACGGTCGAGCAGCTCGCCGGGCTGAAGACGCCGTTCCGCCCGCACGGCCGGGTCACCGCGGGCAACGCGGCCGGCCTCAACGACGGTGCCACCGCGGCGATCCTCGCCGACGAGGACACCGCCCGCGAGCTGGGCCTGCCGGTCGGGATGCGGCTGGTCGGCTACTCCTTCGCCGGTGTCGAACCGGAGGTGATGGGCATCGGGCCGGTGCCCGCCACCGAGAAACTGTTCCAGCGCACCGGGCTGTCGATCGACGACATCGGGCTGTTCGAGATCAACGAGGCGTTCGCCGTGCAGGTGCTCGCCTTCCTCGATCACTTCGGCATCGCCGACGACGACCCGCGGGTCAACCAGTGGGGCGGCGCGATCGCCTGCGGGCACCCGCTCGCCTCGTCCGGCGTCCGGCTGATGACGCAGCTGTCGCGTCAGTTCGCCGAGCGCCCCGACGTGCGCTACGGCATCACCACCATGTGCATCGGTATCGGCATGGGCGGCACCGTGATCTGGGAGAACCCGGCTTTCGAGGGGACCAACTGATGACTTTCACCGCTGAAGAAGCGAAGGCCGCCTTCCCCGACGAGGTCGTCACCGTCGCGAAGACCCGGCTGGTCAAGGTGCCGGGGCTGGACAAGCCGGTCGCGCTGGTCACCTTGGACAACGGCCACGACCACACCCGGCCCAACACGTTCGGTCCACAGGGTCTCGTGTCCCTGAACTCCGCACTGGACGAGGCGTTCGCCGCCGAACCGGCCGCGATCGCGGTCACCGGCAAGCCGTTCATCTTCGCCGTCGGCGCCGACCTTTCCGGGGTCGAGGCCGTGTCGGATCCGAAGCTGGCGCGGGAGATCGCGCAGACCGGGCACGACGTGTTCCGGCGCCTCACCGAAACCGAGATCCCGACGTTCGGGTTCATCAACGGCGCGGTGATGGGCGGCGGGCTCGAACTCGCGCTGTCGTGTCACTACCGGACGCTGTCGGAGAACACCGCGGCCATCGCGTTCCCCGAGGTCTTCCTCGGCCTGTTCCCCGGCTGGGGCGGTACGCAGCTGCTGCCGAACCTGATCGGCCCGGACGCCGCGGTGACCGTCATCATCGAGAACGCCTTGGCGCAGAACAAGATGCTGAACGTGCGCAAGGCGGCCGAACTGGGCATCGTCGACGAGGTCTTCGGTTCGGCGGACTACCTGGAGCAGTCGCTGCTCTGGCTGTCCAAAGTGGTCCGTGGCGAGATCACCCCTGCCCGGCGCGAGATCGACCGCGGTGCCGGCTGGGACGCGGCGATCGCCCGCGCGAAGTCCATTGTGGACGGCCGGACGCACGGCGCGTCGCCGGGCGCGACCAAGGCCGTCGAGCTGCTGGAGCTGGCGCGGGAGAACGACCTCGACCGGGGCTACGCGGCCGAGACGGACGGGCTGGCCGAGCTGCTCATGTCCGACGTCCTGCGTGCCGGGCTGTACTCGTTCAACCTGGTCAACAAGCGGGCCAAGCGCCCGGCGGGCGCGCCGGACAAGTCCTTGGCGCGCAAGGTGAACAAGGTCGGCATCGTCGGCGCCGGGCTGATGGCCAGCCAGCTCGCGCTGCTGTTCGTGCGCCGCCTCAAGGTGCCGGTCGTGCTCACCGACGTCGACCAGGAGCGCGTCGACAAGGGCGTCGGCTACGTCCACGACGAGATCGACAAGCTCCTGGCCAAGAAGCGCGTCTCCCCCGACGGCGCCAACCGGCTCAAGGCGCTGGTGACCGGCTCGCTCGACAAGGCCGCGTTCTCCGACGCCGACTTCGTCATCGAGGCGGTGTTCGAGGAGCTGGGCGTCAAGCAGCAGGTGTTCGCCGAGCTGGAGCAGCACGTCTCCCCCGAGGCGATCCTGGCGACGAACACGTCGTCGCTGTCGATCACCGCGATGGCCTCGAAGCTTCAGCACCCGGAACGCGTGGTCGGGTTCCACTTCTTCAACCCGGTCGCTGTGCTGCCGCTGCTGGAGATCGTGCGCGGCGAAAAGACCGACGACGCTTCGCTCGCGACGGCGTTCGCGGTCGGCAAGCAGCTCAAGAAGTCCAGCGTGCTGGTGAAGGACGCTTCGGCGTTCGTGGTCAACCGGCTGCTGCTGCGCTTCCTCGGCGAAGTGCTCGTCGCCGTCGACGAGGGCACGCCGTTCGAGGTCGCCGACTCGGCGCTGGAACCGCTCGGCCTGCCGATGACCCCGCTGACGCTCATGCAGCTCGTCGGCCCGGCCATCGCGCTGCACGTCGGCGAGACGCTGCACGAGGCGTTCCCGGACCGCTTCACCGTCAGCGAAAACCTGGCGAAGTTCGTGAAGGCCGGCAAGCGGGGCGTCTGGGTCTGGGACGACAAGGGGAACCAGTCCGCCGACCCCGAGGTCGTCGAGCTGTGGACGCAGGGCGACAAGCCGTCCACCGCGGAGCAGGTGCGCGAACGCGCCCTCGGCGCGATCGCCGAGGAGATCCGGATCATGCTCGACGAGGGCGTGGTCGCGGAGGCGCAGGACATCGACCTGTGCCTGATCCTCGGCGCGGGCTGGCCGTTCTGGCTCGGCGGCATCACGCCGTACCTGGACCGCTCCGGCGTCTCCGAGCGCCTCAACGGCAAGCCGTTCCTGGCCCCGGGCGTCGCCTCGGTCCCGGTGGCGTAGGTTCCGTCAAGGCCACCTTACGGGCGTCTCGTGGCCGCCAGGGGGGCGTGGCGGCGGTGCGGGGGCGGATTAGCCGCGGGGGGGGGCGGACGGTGTCGCCGTAGCGACGGGCATGCCGGGCGGCGGGTGAGCGGGATCGAGCACGACCACCTTCTTGGCCTCGGGATGACGCCTGCGTAGTTCGGCGGCCCATTCCTCCAGGTCCACGCCGCGCTGCGGAAGCAGGTTCAGCGACGCGGGCATCGCTTCCCGGTTCGAGTTCTCCACGAGATCCGGGTGTTCGGCGAAGATCCGCTTGAAGCGTTCCCAGGCTTCGGCCCTGGTTTCGGTGAACACCCGGCGGGTTTTCGGATCACCGTGGAAACTGCCCGAAGCCCGGGTCATCAGCTCGTCGGTGTCGAAGTACATCGTCACCGAGGCCCCGCACAAGTTCCGTCCCGCCGCGGGCACCGGGTTCGTGTCCACCGGCAGCGCCTCGGGCTGGACGAGGCGCGCGACCAGCAACGCCAGGCCCACGCCCGCGGCCGCCGCCAGCATGAGCACCGGGATCAGGATCTTGATCAGTTTCGGCCCCGTCCGGGCCGGTCTGCCACTCACGGGACGATCATCACACAACGGCCGTCGTTGGCCGCCGGGACACCATCCGTTCATCGAAGCCCCTTAGCGTCCTGCCGACTCAGCACCCAGGGCAGGAGCGGGATGAACATCTCCGACAGATCCGGCGTGGACCGCCGTGGCTTCCTCAAGCGCGCGGGCCTCGCCGGTGCCGCGGCCGCCGGAGCGCCGATGATCGCGCCGTCGCGGGCGGACGCCGCCGACCTCGATCTCGACGTCGACATCGATGTCAGCCTCGACCGGCTCTTCGGCCGTGGCCGCTACCAGTGGCTGGCCGGCGACCACCACACGCACAGCCAGTACTCCTACGACGCGATGTACACCATCGACCGGATCGCCGCCGGTGCCCGCGAGCACGGCGCGAACTGGATCGTCTTCACCGACCACGGTCACGCCGAACACGAGAAGTCCTCGGTCGAGCCGACCGGCCGGGACGTCCTCGCCGCGCAACGGAAGTACCCGGATCTGCTGCTGTGGCAAGGAATGGAGTGGAACGTCCCCGGCGCCGAGCACGCCACGGTGTTCTTCCGGGCCGGCAAGGACCAGGCCCCGCTGCTGCGGGAGTTCGAGCGGGACTTCGACTGGCGGCTGACCGGTTCGGAGGCGTCCAGCCCGGAGAACGAGGCGCTGGCGCTCAAGGGCCTGCGGTGGCTCGCCGAGCAGGAACGCACGCGCCGGATCCACGCCCCGGTCGTGCTGATCAACCACCCGCTGCGCAACGGCCGTGTCGCACCGCACGAACTGCGCAACTACCGCGACACCGCGCCGGGCATCGTGATCGGCATGGAGGGCGCGCCCGGCGCCCAGGCCGACGGGTTCCCGAAACCACGGGGCAACGGCGGCGCGCGCGGCGGCTACGCCAACAGCCCCGGCGCGAACTCGTGGCCGGGTTTCCCGGCCGAGGCGTACCGGACGTTCGGCGGCTGGGACTGGACGACGGCGAAGGTCGGCGGGCTGTGGGATTCCCTGCTCGCCGAAGGGAAACCGTGGTGGATCACCACGAACTCCGATTCGCACTACAACCGGGGCGACACGCTGGTCCGCCCGCCGGTGCCGGACGGCTGGTACGACCGCACGGGCAAGTACCCGGATCCGGTCGACACCGGTGTCCCGCAGCTCGCCGCGCCGTACGCGGACTTCTACCCCGGCGAGTTCAGCCGCACGATGGTCGGCGTGCGGCAGCGCGGCTTCGAAGGTGTGCTGGAAGGCTTGCGGGCGGGCCGGATCTGGCTCTGCCACGGCGGTTTGGCGCGGCAGCTGGAGGTCGGCGTGTACGGCGGCGGGTGCGCCGAGACGTTCGGCGGGCGGCTGCGCGTGCGCCGCGGGGAGAACGTCACGGTCGTGGTCTCCGCGGTGACGGCGAACCGGCCGAACGGCGGCGGCGAGGTCCCGCGGCTCGCCCGGCTCGACGTCATCGCCGGACCCGTCACCGGCCCGGCCGCGGACCGCGAGACGATGACCGCGCCCGGAACCCGCGTCGTGCGGTCGTTCGAGCCACGCCGGGCCGCGGGCCATCGGGTGAGTTTCCGGCACACGTTCCGGAATGTGCGCGAGCCGTTCTACGTCCGGATCCGCGGCACCGACGGCAAGCGGCATGTGCCCGGCGGCATCGAGCCCGCGATGGACGTCGTCGGCGACGCCGACCCGTTCGCGGATCTCTGGCTCTACGGCAACCCGATCTTCGTCGACGTCCACTGAGGACAGTGCCGCGCCGTCACACCTCGATCACCTCGACGAGGCGCTCCAGGCCGCCGAAATCCTTGGCGTTGCGGGTGAGCACGGGAATCCGGTGCGCGGCGGCGGTGGCCGCGATCTGCAGATCCAGCCGGCGTGGCCGCGGATCGCGCCCCGACCGCCGCACGAGCGCGGCCATCGTGCCGTACTGCTTCGCCGCCGCGACACCGAACGGCAGCACCTCGAACTGGTCGAGCACCGCGTAGTACCGCTCGGTGCGGGCGGCCCTGGCGATCACGTCGCCGACGTCCAGCCCGTAGCCGAGCTCCGCGACCGTCACCGCGCTCACCGCGGGGACGGCCGCGGCCAGCTCGCCGAGGTCGAGCCGTTCGAGGTCGATCACGACACAGGTGTCGAGCAGGACGCGCTCGGGCGGGTTCACCGGCGACCCCACGGGTCCTCCGGCTCGTCCGGCCCGAAGGCCGCGTCGTCCGCGGCGCGCTCGCGCCGCCACTCGGCACTGTCCATCGGCGGCAGCTCACCGAAGGAGACCTGCACCTCGGCCAGGGTGCGCCGGGCCCGCTCCTCGTGCCCGGCGCACAGCGGCAGCAGATTGGCGACCGGCTTGCCGTTACGGGTGACCGTGAAGCTCTCGCCCCGCTCGACGCGCCGCATGATCTCCGCGTTGTCGTTGCGCAGGTCGCGCTGGCTGATCGTGTGGGTCATGAAGCCACGGTAGCACTTGCCGGGCAGAGATGCTACAAAGGTGCTACGGCGCGCTACGAGGGCGTGCCGGCTGTGTTGGCTGTGTTGGCTGTGTTAGCGGGGAGGTGCACGATGACCGAGAGACCACCACCGACCACCGGTTCGGCCGCCACCACGCCACCGTGCGCCTGGACGGCGGCGCGCACGATGGACAGGCCGAGGCCGGCGCCCGAGCGGGCGGTGCGGGCGACCCCGGCGCGCTCGAACGGTTCGAACAGCTCGGCCACCTTGGCCGGGTCGATCAGCCCGCCGGAGGAGCGCACCCGCAGCACCGACCACTGGGGACCGGCCTGGGTGCGCACCTCGAGCCAGCCGCCGTCGACGTTGTGCCGCACGGCGTTCTCCAGCAGGTTGCCCGCGATCCGTTCCAGCAGCGCGGGATCCCCGGTGACGGCGACCCCCGGCGTGCTGAAGTCGGTGCGGATGCCCCGCTGTCCGGCCTCCTTCCGCACCGCGCGCCAGGCCTGGTCGACCACCGTGGCGAGGTCGACGCGCTCGCGCGCCACGAGGCCGGAACCGTCGGTCTTCGCGAGCAGCAGCAAGGAATTGACGAGCCGCCCGGCGCGTTCGGTGGCGTCGCGGACGACCTCGGCCATCCGGCGCAGTTCGGCCTCGTCGGCGTGCTCGTCGGCGAGCGTGACGTCGAGTTCGGTGCGGATCACCGAAAGCGGCGTCCGCAGCTCGTGGCTGGCATTGGCGACGAAATGGCGCTGGGCGTCGAAGGCGGCCTGCAGCCGGTCGAGCATGTCGTCGAAGGTCCCGGCCAGCTCGGCCAGCTCGTCCTTCGAACGCACCTCGCCGATCCGCTCCCCCAGCGATTCCACCGAGAGCCGCCGCGCGGTCGCGGTGATCTCGCGCAGCGGCAGCAGAACCCGCGAGGTGAACGTCCAGGCGAGGATCGCGGCGGCCGCGACGACGAAGCAGAACGCGGCCGAGCCGAAGACCAGCACCCGGATCCGCGCGTGCTCGCGGAGGTGCTCGGCCAGCGTCGACGCGTCGACGTCCACGCCGTCGACACGCACGCTGGTGCCGGGCGGCATCTGCGGCACGGTGTTCACCGCGTCGCGCACCAGCGTCCACGCGAGCCACAGCAGCAGCAGGCTGACGGCGGCCACCAGCACGGTCGCGAGCAGGGTGACCCTGGCCCGCAGGCTGCGCGCGCCCGGCAGGCTCAGTGCCCGCTTCACCCCGCGCCGGCCCCCTGCTCGGGCACGCGGTAGCCCGAACCGACCACGGTCTCGATGATCCCGGGCTCGCCGAGCTTCTTGCGCAGGGTCATCACGGTGACCCGCACGGTCGTGGTGAACGGGTCGGCGTTCTCGTCCCACACCCGCTCGAGCAGTTCTTCGCTGCTCACCACGGATCCGGCCGCGGACAGCAGCACCTCGAGCACGCCGAACTCCTTGCGGGTCAGCTCGACCGGCCCGCCCGCCCGGCGCACGGTGCGCTTGGCGGGGTCGAGCTCGACATCGCCCGCGGTGAGCAGCGGCGGCGCGGCCGGGGTCGCGCGGCGGCCGAGCGCGCGGACCCGCGCGACGAGTTCGGGGAAGGCGAACGGCTTGGCGAGGTAGTCGTCGGCGCCCAGCGACAGCCCGTCCACCCGGTCGGACACCGAACCGCTCGCGGTCAGCATCAGCACCCGGGTCAGCTCACCGGACGTGACGATCTCGCGGCACAGGTCGTCCCCGGACATGCCGGGCAGGTCGCGGTCGAGCAGGACCACGTCGTACCGGGTCACCGTCGCCTTCTCGTGCCCGTCGTCGCCGGTCAGCGCGACGTCCACGGCCATCCCCTCCCGCCGCAGGCCACGCGCGATCGCGTCGGCGAGGGGCTCCTCGTCTTCCACCACCAGAATTCTCACGGCGTCCACACTTCCACAGTTTCCTGAGAGTCACCTATACGCGCAGTGACGGCCCCACCGGCCTTTTTGGACGGTTCAGCCTACCCAGCGCAGGGCGAACCACAGCCGCATCCGGACCTCCGGATCGGCAAGGTCCACGCCGAGCACGCGCTCGATCTGGCCGATCCGGTGCCGGACGCTGTTGCGGTGCACGCCGAGCCCTGCCGCGGCGCGGTCCCAGCCGCCGTGACAGGCCAGCCAGGTGCGCAACGTCACCACCAGTTCCCGGCCTTGTGCCCGGTCGAGCTCGGCCAGCGGCGCCAGCGCCCGTTCGGCGAATGCCCTGGCCGCGCCGGGATCCAGCACGGCATCGAAACCGGCGGGCCCGTCCCCGGCGAGCACCGGGCGGCCGAGCACCCGCGCCCGGTCGAGCAGGGCCCCGGCTTCGGCGACGGCGGCGGGCAGCCGGCCTGCCGCGACCGCGGAACCGCGGACGGCGAGCCAGCCGTGCTCGCGCAGTTCCTCCAGACCGGCGCGCCCGGGGCCGTCGTCGACGATCGCCAGGAACCGGGGCCCTGGCAGCACCTGGACGAGCGGGGTGTCGAGCCGGGCGCGGAGCCAGTCGTAGCGCAGCGCGACCTCGTCCGGACCGCGCCGGTGGGCGATCCCGGCGACCAGCCGCGGGCGATCGGTCCCCGCGAGCGTGGCGGCGACGGCGTCCGGCGCCGCCTGGCCGAGCAGCAGCCCGGTGGCCGCGGCGCCCAGCGCGGCGGTGTCCGAACCGGACCGGCCGACCAGGCCGAGGAGGGCCGCGCCGACGGCGAGGATCGCGCGGTCGGCGCCGTCGAACCGGCTGTCGCGCCCGCACACGACGAGATGCGACGCGGTCGCCTGCGGGTACACCGGCTGCGCCACGACGTACCCGCCGGTGGCGAGTTCCGTTGTGGCACTGCGGATCCCGGTACCCGCGCGCAAAGTCGCCAGCAGTTCGCGGACCTCTTCCGGCAGCGGTGACGGCGCGTCGTGCGCCGCTGCGGCGACGTCGTCCGCGCCGACCATCGCGACCCAGCCGCCCAACCGCGCGGCGAGCGCGCCCGCCAGCTCGCCCAGCCCGTCACCGGCCGCCCGCGTCAGTGCTTCGCGCGCCGCCGAGATCCGGCGCTGTTCCCGTTGTCCCGCTTCGGTGAGCGCGACCGAGACGGCGCGGCTGATCGCGAGGAATGGCGTCCGCACCGGCACCACGAGCAGCGGCAGGCCGTGCCGGGCACACGACCGGCGCAGCGGTTCCGGGAGCGTCTCGTGCACCGACGGTGTGATCCCGAACCCGAGCGCGGTGATGCCGCTTTCGGCGAGGCGCCGGACGTAGCGGTCGACGTCGCGGGAATCGGACGGCAGGTTCACCCCGGCGGTGAGCAGCAGTTCCGCGCCGAGCAGGTACGGCGCGGGATCGCCCAGCTCGCTGACGTGCGCCCAGCGGACCGGCGCGTCGAGCGCACCGGGCCGCGCGGTCTCGCCGACGACGTCGAGTGCCAGCTCCGGATTGCCGGTGACCACCCGTAACGGAATAGTCACCTCGGCGGCCGGGAGATCCAGCGGATGGGTCATTTCATCCTCGCTCACCCTGATCAGGGATGAATCATCCCATGCCGGTGGACTGGACGGCGAACCTACGGTGACCCGGACGACAACGCCCCATGACAAGCCAGGGAGGTCACCATGACGGGTGACTACGCGGTGATCGCGCTGTACATCGCGGGCATGCTCGGGGTCGGCTGGTTCGGCCTGCGGCTGGCCAGGACGAAATCCGACTACCTCGTCGCCGGGCGGCGGCTCGGCTGGGTCATGTACTCCGGCACGATGTCGGCGGTCGTGCTCGGCGGCGCGTCCACCGTCGGCGGCGTGAAGCTCGGCTACACCTACGGCATCTCCGGCGCGTGGCTGGTGATCACGATCGGGCTCGGCATTCTCGTGCTGCACGCGGTGTTCGCCCGGCGCCTGGTGAAACTGCGCGTCTACACCGTCGGCGAGATGCTCGACCTGCGCTACGGCGGGGCCACCAGCACCATCTCCGGCGTCGTGATGTGGGTCTACACGCTGATGCTGACGGTGACCTCGACGCTGGCCTTCGCGACGATCTTCAAGGTCCTCTTCAACGTCCCGGGCTGGGCCGGGATCGCGATCGGCGGCGCGATCGTCGTGCTGTACTCGGTGCTCGGCGGCATGTGGTCGATCACGCTCACCGACATCGTGCAGTTCGGCGTCAAGACCGTCGGCATCCTGTTCATCCTGCTGCCGGTCGCGATCAGCTCGGCGGGCGGCTTCGGCGAAATGACGAAACGCCTCGACGCGACGTACTTCGAGTTCACCGCGATCGGCGGCCAGACGATCTTCACCTATGTTCTCGTCTACACCTTCGGCCTGCTCATCGGCCAGGACATCTGGCAGCGCGTGTTCACCGCGCGCACCCCGGCCGTCGCGACCGGCGGCGGCATCCTCTCCGGCGTCTACTGCCTGATCTACGGCCTCGCCGGCGCGCTGATCGGGACCGCCGCGAAAGCGCTTTATCCCGACCTCGGCAGCGCGCAGGACGCGTTCGCCACGATCGTCGAACGCCTCCTGCCGACCGGCGTGCGCGGGCTCGTCCTCGCGGCCGCGCTCTCGGCGATGATGTCGACGGCGAGCGGCGCGCTCATCGCGTGCTCCACGGTCAGCACGTCCGACCTGCTGAGCAAGGTGGGACTGCGCAAGGGAAGCGGCGAGGTGCACCGCAACCGGATCACCACGCTGGTGCTGGGCCTGGCCGCGATCGGCATCGCGATGATCGTCGACGACGTGGTCGACGCGCTCACCATCGCCTACGACATCCTGGTCGGCGGGCTGCTGGTCGCGATCGTGGGCGCGCTGTTCTGGAAGCGCGGTACGCGGCAGGGCGCCTACGCCTCGATGATCGTGGGCACGGTCGTGGTGATCACCTTCATGATCGTCGACGGCGTCGACGCGAACAGCCCGATCTACTGGGGCCTCGGGGCGAGCCTGGTGGCCTATGTCGCCGTCAGCCTGGCCACCCCGAGAACGAGTTCGTCTATTTTGGACACTTGGACCGCGCGCCTGAACGGCTCCGCGGCCGACGAGGAAACTCCCGCACCACAACGAGAATCAGGAGCCCCCAGCAGTGTCTGACACGAGCCCGATCGGCCCCGTCGACTCCTCGCGCGTCCCCCGGTTCGCCGGATTCGCCACCTTCGCGCGGCTGCCCAGGATCGATCAGGTCGAGCACGCCGACGTCGCCGTCGCCGGGGTCCCGTTCGACTCCGGGGTGTCCTACCGTCCCGGCGCGCGGTTCGGGCCGGCGGCGCTGCGCGAGGCGAGCAGGCTGCTGCGGCCGTACCACCCCGGCCTCGACGTCTCGCCGTTCGCCACCGCGCAGGTGGTGGACGCGGGCGACATCGCGGTCAACCCGTTCAACATCGGCGAGGCGATCAAAACCCTGCAGCACGAGGCGGAAACCCTGACCGCGCAAGGAACCCGGCTGGTCACCATCGGCGGGGACCACACGATCGCGCTGCCGTTGCTGCGCGCCGCGGCGAAGCGGCACGGGCCGGTGGCGCTGCTGCACTTCGACGCGCATCTGGACACCTGGGACACCTACTTCGGCGAGCCGTACACGCACGGCACCCCGTTCCGGCGGGCGTCGGAGGAGGGAATCCTCGACACCAGCGCGCTTTCCCACGTCGGGACCCGCGGCCCGCTGTACGGCAAGCGGGATCTGGAGGAGGACCGGCGGCTCGGCTTCGGCATCGTCACCTCGGGCGACGTCCTGCGCCGCGGTGTCGCGGAGACGGTCGACGCGCTGCGCCAGCGGATCGGTGACCGGCCGCTGTACGTCTCCATCGACATCGACGTGCTCGATCCCGCGCACGCGCCCGGCACCGGCACGCCGGAGGCGGGCGGGATGACCAGCCGCGAGCTGCTGGAGATCCTGCGCGGGCTGCGCGGCCTGAACCTCATCGGCGGCGACGTCGTCGAACTGGCGCCCGCCTACGACCACGCCGAGATCACCGCCGTCGCGGCCTCGCACGTCGCCTACGACCTGGTGAGCCTGCTCGCGCTGGGGAAGAACGCGTGACCCGCATCGGGGGCGACGTCGTCGTCGAAACGCTGCGGGCACTGGGCGCGGACACGGTTTTCGGGCTGCCGGGCCAGCACGCGCTCGGGCTGTTCGAGGCGTTGCGGCGCGCGGACGACCTGCAGGTGATCGGTTCGCGAGTGGAGAACAACCTCGCCTTCGCGGCGGACGGGCACGCCCGCGCGAGGCTCGCCGCCGACCCCGAGGGTCCGGTGCCGGTGACGCCGATGATCGTGTCGACCGGTCCCGGCGCGCTGCTCACCTTGGCCTCGCTCCAGGAGTCGCGGGCGGCGTCGGTGCCGGTGCTGGGCATCTCCAGCCAGGTCCCGGTCGCGGGCCTCGGCGGGGGCAGGCACGGGTACCTGCACGAACTTCCCGACCAGCAGGCGAGTTTCGCCGGGGTCGTCAAATCCGTGCACCCGGTCCGTACCGTGAGCCAGATCCCGACGGCGCTGCGGGAGGCGTGGGAATCCGCGGCCACCGCGCCGTTCGGGCCGGTGTGGGTCGAGATCCCGCAGGACGTCCTGCTCGCGCCGGCCTCGCTGCCGCCGATCACCACCGCGAACGCGTGTCCGGCGCCGCTCGCGCCGTTGCCCGAACTGATCGACGAGGCGGCCCGGCTGCTGGACGCGGCGGCGAACCCGGTCATCCTGGCCGGCGGCGGCGCGCTGCGTTCGGGTGCGCGGGCCGAGGTGAAAGCGCTTGCGGAGGCGTTGCGGGCGCCGGTGCTCTCGACGTTCGGCGGCAAGGGCGTGTTCGGCTGGGACCACGAGCTGTCCGGGCAGTCCTGGCTGGAGGACTGGCATTCCACCGAGTTCCTCGCGGACGCCGACGTGCTGCTGGTGCTTGGCTCCGGGCTCGGCGAGCTGTCCAGCAACTACCGCGAGTTCGCCCCGCGCGGGCGCCTCGTCCAGGTCGAGGCCGATCTCGGCAAACTGGAGTCGAATTATCCGGCGCTGGGCATCCACGCCGACGTCCGGCTCACGGTCGGTGCGCTGCTGGAGCGGGTCCGGTTCCGGCAGACGGACGGCCGTGCCGAAGCGGCCGTGGCGGAACTGCTCGGCAAGGTCGAAGCGCGGCTCGACGGCCAGGATCTCGCGACCGAGCGCAAGCTCATCGCCGACCTGCGCGCCGCCGTTCCCGAGGGCACCCAGACGTTCTGGGACATGACGATCGCGGCGTACTGGGCGTGGTCGGCGTGGAATCCCGACGGTGCCCCGATCCACACCGCGCAGGGCGCGGGCGGGCTCGGCTACGGGCTGCCCGGCGCGCTCGGCGGCGCGGCCGCGACCGGCGGCCCGGTGCTCGCGGTGTCCGGCGACGGCGGCGCGATGTACGGCGTCGGCGAGCTGGCCACGGCGGTGCAGCACGGGCTGGACGTGACGTGGCTGATCGTCGACGACGGCGGCTACGGGATCCTGCGCGAATACCTGACGGACACGTTCGGCCGCACCACCGCGACCGAGCTGGCCCGGCCGGACTACGCCGCGCTGGCGAGGTCGTTCGGTGTCCCGGCCATTGAGGCCACTTTGGACGATGTCGGCGCCGTGCTGGCCGAGGCGGT
Source organism: Amycolatopsis sp. NPDC059021 (assembly GCF_042739895.1). Lineage (NCBI taxonomy): Bacteria > Bacillati > Actinomycetota > Actinomycetes > Pseudonocardiales > Pseudonocardiaceae > Amycolatopsis > Amycolatopsis sp. NPDC059021. The sequence goes on along the minus strand of NZ_JBHYIQ010000079.1, from coordinate 1,604 downwards.
GCGGACGCCGGGCCCCAGCGTCGTCGTGCTGCCCGCGCGGCTGAAGATGTTCGCCCCGACCCACCTGGAGAAGTGATGACGCACGTGGAGAACTTCGTCGACGGCGCCTCCGCCGCGGCCCCGGGCGTGCTGGAGCTGACCGACCCGGCCACCGGCGAGGTCTTCGGCACCAGCGTCCTTTCCGGACAGTCCGAAGTGGACGCTGCGATGGCGGCGGCGGACCGTGCCTTCGCGGTGTGGCGGCGGAGCACCCCGGCTCAGCGCCAGCTCGCGCTGCTGAAGATCGCCGACGCGGTGGAGGCGCGGGCCGAGGAGTTCGCGGACGCCGAGGTCCGGGACACCGGGAAGATCCGGCGAGTCGTGCTGGAAGAGGAGATCCCGGAGTGCGTGAGCGCGCTGCGCTTCTTCGCCGGCGCCGCGCGCCAGCTGGAAGGCTCCGGCGCCGGCGAGTACCTTCCCGGCCACACGTCGGTGATCCGCCGCGAGCCGGTCGGCGTCTGCGCGCAGATCGCGCCGTGGAACTACCCGCTGATGATGGCCGTGTGGAAGATCGCGCCCGCGCTGGCGGCGGGCAACACCGTGGTGCTCAAGCCCGCCGAGACCACACCGTCGACCGCGGTACTGCTGGCGCGCGTGGCCGCCGAGTTCCTGCCGCCCGGCGCGTTCAACGTCCTGTGCGGCGACCGGGACACCGGCCGCGCGCTGGTGCGTCACCCGGTCACCGAACTGGTCTCGATCACCGGGTCGACCCGCGCCGGGATCGACGTCGCGACTGTGGCCGCGGCCGATCTCAAGCGCACGCACCTCGAACTCGGCGGCAACGCGCCGCTGCTGGTGTTCGGCGACGTCGACCTCGCCGAAGCCGCGGAAGGCATCGTGGGCGCGGCGTTCTACAACGCCGGGCAGGACTGCACCGCGGGCAGCCGCGTGCTCGTCCACGCCTCGATCCACGACGCGTTCGTGGCGGAACTGACGAAGGCCGCCGCCGCGTACACGCCGGGTATGGACTACGGGCCGCTCAATTCGGCGGCGCAGTTCGAGCGCGTGCTGGGCCTGCTTTCCCGGCTGCCCGCGCACGCGTGTGTCGAGACGGGCGGCGTGCGGCACGGCGAACGCGGATTCTTCCTCTCCCCCACGGTGATCTCGGGCCTTCACCAGGACGACGAGATCGTCCAGGAGGAGATCTTCGCGCCGGTGCTCACCGTCCAGTCCTTTGTGGAGGACGGCGAGGCGGTGACGCTCGCGAACGGCGTCCCTTATGGACTCGCGTCGTCGATCTGGACCCGCGACCTCGGCCGCGCGACCCGCCTTTCGGGCGAACTGGACTTCGGCTGCGTGTGGGTCAACACGCACGGGCCGCTGGTCGCGGAGATGCCGCACGGCGGCTTCGGCCACTCCGGCCACGGCAAGGACCTCTCTGCCTACTCCTTCGCCGAGTACACCCGCGTCAAGCACGTCATGACCCGTTTCGCCTGAAGTCTCTGAAGGCCACCTTGAGGGACTTGAGTTCCCTCAACTTTGGCGGGAGAAGACACGGCAAGTCGACCCCCATCTAGGCAAAGGGCACACGAGGGGTGAGGAACGGCAGGGCGCCCGGCCACCCG
>NZ_JBHYIQ010000078.1:46024-51420 GCF_042739895.1 Amycolatopsis sp. NPDC059021 | reverse complement strand
ACGACGTTGATCGTCTCGAACGGAGCGTTCGCGACGAGGACATGGCCTCGCCCTGGACCGCGTGAGCTGAAGGGGACTTTCGTCTCGGCACATGCGAGGAAAGTCCCCTTCAGCTCATGTCACGCGAGGAAAGTCCCCTTCAGCCCGGTCCGGCGCCGGTGGGGGCGACCTTCGGCGGAGTCAGATCTCGCGCAGAGCGGGGAGCAGCTCGCGCTCGGCGAAGTCCAGGAAGTCCTCCTGCCGGTCCCCGCCGATCTCGACCAGCGCGACGTCGGTGAAGCCCGCCTCGACGAACTGCCGCACGCCCTGAGCGATCGGCTCGATGTCGGGTCCACAAGGGATTCCCGCCGCGACGTCGTCCTCGGTGACGAACTGGGTGGCACCGGCGAACCCGGCCGGGCCGGGCAGTTCGGCGTTGACCTTCCAGCCGTTCCCGAACCAGCGGAACTGCTCGTGCGCGCGTTTGACCGCGGCCGCCCGGTCCGGGTCCCACGAGATCGGCAGCTGCGCGATCTTGCGGGTCGGCCTGCCCAGCCGGGTCGCGTCCCATTCCCGGCACAGCTGTTCCTTCGGCTCCACCGCGATCATCGCGTCCGCCACCGGCGCGAACCGGGTCACCGACTGGCTGCCCGACACCGCGACCGCGATGGGCGCCCGCGCCGTGGGCAGATCCCAGAGTTTCGCCGAGTCCACCCGGAAATACGTGCCCGCGTAGTCGAAGTAGCCGCCGTCGAAGAGCCCGCCGATGATCTGGACGGCCTCCGCGAGCATGTCGTGCCGGACGTTCACCGGCGGCCAGCCGCGGCCGACGACGTGCTCGTTGAGGTTCTCTCCCGCGCCCAGCCCGAGGGTGAAGCGGCCGTCGCTCAGCTCCTGCACCGTCGCCGCCTTCTGCGCTACCACGGCCGGGTGATACCGCATCGTCGGGCAGGTCACGTACGTCATCAGCTCGACCCGTTCCGTGCAGTGCGCGACGGCACCGAGCACGCTCCACGCGTACGGCGAGTGGCCCTGCTCCTCCAGCCACGGCGAGTAGTGGTCGCTGGACACCTCGAAATCGAAGCCGGCGCGTTCGGCGCCCTCGGCGTAGCGGACGAGTTCCTTCGGGCCTGCCTGTTCGGTCATCAGCGTGTAGCCGAGGCGCATGGGTACCTCCTCGCGGGGTTTTGTGGATCACCCGCCGGGTACCCGAACGAAACGTGCGTATGCGGAGGATCGTGATGACCGAGCGAACCGGACGTTATCCCGCGCGGCTGATCGTCGCGCTCATCGGAATCGCCTACCTGGCACTGGGCCTGGCCGGCTTCTGGACCCCGCAGGCGAGCACCGCGGGCCCCGATCCGAGCCGGACGGTGTGGATCTTCGGCTCCAGCGCGGTGCTGAACGTGGTGCACACCGCCGTCGGTGTACTCGCGCTACTGGCGGCCCTGCACCGCACGAGCACCATCGCGTTCGCCTGGGTGCTGTTCTTCGGGTTCACCGGGCTCACAGTGAACGGGGTGCTCGTGGCGGCCACCGGCACCAGCGGCAATCCCGTGAACCTGAACTGGGCGGACAACTGGCTGCACGGCCTGACCGCGCTGGCGGGTCTCGCGATCGTGCTGTACGACATCGGGGCGTCCCGGCGCGGAGTTTCCCGGCGCGGGGGCGCCCACGCGGCGGCACGTCGTTGATTCACACCGCTTTCGCGGCTGTCGCGAGGTCGGCCCGGAATGCTTCGTAGGCGCTTTCGCGGTCCTCGGCGCGAAGCACCGAGGACGGATGCACAGTGGCGATGGCCTGCCTGCCGCCGAACTCTTCCGGTAGGCGAACGAGCTTGCCCCGTTCCCGGGTGATGCGGAAGTCCGTGCCCAGCACGGCCTGCGCAGCCGTCGCACCGAGCAGGACGACGAGTTCGGGCTCCACGGCGGTGAGTTCGGCGAGCAGCCACGGACGGCACGCGACGACCTCGGTCCGCGACGGCTTCTTGTGGATCCGGCGCTTACCGCGCTCGGGGCGGGTGAACTTGAAGTGCTTGACGGCGTTGGTCAGGTAGAGGCCCGCGCGGTCGAGGCCGGCGTCGTGCAGCGCGCGGTCCAGGAGATGCCCGGCGGGTCCGACGAACGGTTCACCCTCGACGTCCTCCCGGTCGCCGGGCTGCTCACCCACGAGCATGACCCGCGCGTCCCGTTCTCCGGCGCCGAACACCGTCTGGGTGGCGTCCCGGTACAACCCGCAGCCTTCACAAGCCCCGGCCGCGGAACGCAGCCGGGGCAGCGAGACCGTGTCCGGCAGATAGTCGGCCGCGCTCATCTCATGTCCTTTTAGGACGTCCTCTTCGGACATCCATCGTGGACCGGCCGTACCCCGGCCTTGGCAGACGGAGCACGGCCGAGCCTGTCGGGGTTATTCCTCCTGGGAAACGGCTTCGACGAGTTCGCCGCTGGCCGGATTGGTCAGCGCCCTGGCGACGTCGGCCTGCGCGACGATGCCGACCAGGGTGCCGCCGTCCACCACGGGCAGCCTGCGGACGGCGTGCTCGGACATGGTGCGGATGATCTCCTCGGCATCGGCGTCGGGACCGACGGTCACGACACCGCCCTCGACCACCTCCGACGCGTGCAGCGCCCGGGGATCCTTGCCCTCGGCCAGCACCCGCACGACGATGTCGCGGTCGGTGAGCATGCCCTTGATCCGGCCGTCCTCCCCGCAGACCGGCACGGCGCCGACCCCCTCGGCGGCCATCAGCCGGGCCGCCTCCAGCACCACATCCGATTCGCGGACGCATTTCACGGGGCTCGTCATCAGCTCACGTACGGTGGTCACCGCTGCCTCCCTTCCTCGGCGTTCGCGGCTCTACCCGCACCGGGTTCCCGTCGATCCGCCCGGCAAACCCGCACCCGCCGTGCGACCGTGGAGCCATGCGCACCCGGATGATCGCCGTCGCGTTCGACTGCCACCGCCCGGAGACCCTCGCCGCGTTCTGGCGGGCCGCGCTGGGCTACGGCACGGTCGAACGCTGGACGGACGAGGACGGCACGGGCTACGTCGAGGTCAAGGAGGCCGGGCAGCCGTCACTGCTCTTCCAGCCCGTGCCCGAGGACAAGACCGTCAAGAACCGGGTCCACCTCGACCTCGCGCCGGCGGAGCTGGACCAGCGCGGCGAGGTCGCCCGGCTGGAGGCGCTGGGGGCCACGGTGGTCGAGGAGGACACCGCGGGCCCGTGGATCGTGCTCGCCGACCCCGAGGGCAACGAATTCTGCGTGCTCCCGGCCCGCTGACCCGCTCCCGCCACGATGTTTCGTCCCGCGCGGACCGGCAACCCGGCGGACATGACCACCACCGTTGCGGATCAAGTACTGTCCCGGCTTCGCGAATGGGGTGTCGAGCAGGTCTTCGGCTATCCCGGCGACGGCATCAACGGCCTCGTCACGGCGTTCGGCGCGGCGGACGACGAACCGCGCTTCGTCCAGGCCAGGCACGAGGAGATGGCGGCCTTCCAGGCGGTCGGCTACGCGAAGTTCAGCGGCAGGGCGGGCGTCTGCGCGGCCACCTCCGGCCCCGGCGCCATCCACCTGCTCAACGGGCTCTACGACGCCAAGCTGGACCACGTGCCGGTGGTGGCGATCGTCGGCCAGACCGCGCGCAGCGCGATGGGCGGGAGCTACCAGCAGGAGGTCGACCTGCAGGCGCTGTACAAGGACGTCGCGAGCGAGTACCTCGTCGAGGTGAACGTCCCCGAGCAGCTGCCGAACGCGATCGACCGGGCGATGCGGACCGCGCTCGCCCAGCGGGCCCCCACCGCGGTGATCATCCCGAACGACGTCCAGGAATCCGCTTACCACGCACCGGAACACGCGTTCAAGCACGTGCCGTCGAGCCCGCCGTCCCGGCCGAGGGCCCAGGTCGTGCCGCCCACCGAGGATCTCACCCGCGCCGCCGAGGTGCTCAACGCCGGGAGCCGGGTCGCGATCCTGGCGGGCCAGGGCGCCCGCAACGCCGTCACCGAACTGCGCGAACTGGCGGAGCGGACCGGCGCGGGGGTCGCGAAGGCGTTGCTGGGCAAGGATGTGCTGCCCGACGACCTGCCGTACGTCACCGGGTCGATCGGGCTGCTCGGCACGCGCCCGAGCTACGAGCTGATGCGCGACTGCGACACGCTGCTGATCGTCGGGTCGAGCCTCCCGTACTCCCAGTTCCTGCCGGACTTCGGGCAGGCACGCGCGGTGCAGATCGACCTCGACGCGCGGTTCCTCGGCCTGCGTTACCCCACCGAGGTGCCGATGCTCGGCGACGCGAAGGCGACACTGGAGCGGTTGCTCCCGCTGATCGAACCCAAGACCGACCGCACATGGCGGGAGAAGATCGAGGGCAACGTCGCCGATTGGTGGGAAACCGTGTCGCGGCAGGCGATGCTGGAAGCCAAGCCGGTCAACCCGATGCGCATCGTGCACGAGCTGTCCGAGCGGATCCCGGACGACGCGATCGTCACCGCCGACTCCGGCTCGGCCGCGAACTGGTACGCCCGCAACCTCCGGATACGGGGCCGGATGCGCGGATCGCTGTCGGGCACGCTCGCCACCATGGGGCCCGGCGTGCCCTACGCGATCGGCGCGAAGTTCGCCTACCCGGACCGGCCGGTCATCGCGCTCGTCGGCGACGGCGCGATGCAGATGAACGGCCTCGCCGAGTTGCTCACGATCGCCCGCTATCGCGACCGGTGGGCCGACCAGCGCTGCGTGATCTGCGTCTTCCACAACGGCGACCTCAACCAGGTCACCTGGGAACTGCGGGCGATGGGCGGCGCGCCGAAGTTCGAGGAATCGCAGACGCTGCCCGAAGTGTCCTATGCGGACTTCGCCCGCGGCATCGGCCTCGGCGGGATCACCGTCGACTCCCCCGACGACCTCGGCGCCGCCTGGGACCAGGCGCTCTCCGGTGGCCTGCCGACGGTCCTGGACGTCCATTGCGACCCCGAGGTCCCGCCGATCCCGCCGCACGCGACTTTCGACCAGCTCAAGTCCATGACCGAAGCGGTGCTCAAGGGCGACCCGCACGCGTGGCACCTGATCGTCCAGGGTGCCAAGACGAAGGCGCAGGAGTTCCTGCCCTCCCGCTCCGGCTCCGAACGGGAGGAATGATGACCACCCGGATCCCCGCCCGCATGCAGATTCCCGACGACGGTACCGCCGTGGCCTGCGAACGCTGCGGCTTCCCGACCTTGCGGGTCGCCGAACTCGTCTCGGTCGACGGCACCGTGGTGGGCAAGACGATGGTGTGCACGTCCTGCCGCCAGCTCCTACGGCCGGAAGGCCCTGGCACGGCGAGCGGGACCGACTGACCGCCGGGTCGTCAAGCCCAGAGTCCGGGGATGGCAGCCCGGCGCGAACATGTAGAATCCCGGGGGCGGGAAATGA
>NZ_JBHYIQ010000078.1:39262-46014 GCF_042739895.1 Amycolatopsis sp. NPDC059021 | reverse complement strand
CGGCCGCGCCCCCACCGAGTCCCCCCCCGCCCCCTCCCCCCCCCCCCGGGCGCGCCACCCCCCCCACCACTGTGCCCACTGTGCCCGGACGCGTCAGTACGTGTCAGTCGCGGCTGCCGATGCCGAGCCGGATGCCGAAGTGGTCCAAAGTGGACGGAAGGCGGCCCGGCACCAGCGCGGCGGCCGTGCCTTCCGGGGTGTACTCCGCTTCCTTGAGCAACACGGCCAGCAGCGTCGACGCGGTGAAGAGCACCACGTCGCGGCCGGGGCAGATTCCCGGCCCGCCGCTGAAGGGCACCAGCGCGGGATTCCGCTGCGCCCGGCCGTCGAGCCAGATGTCCGGCGCGAAGTCGTCCGCGTACGGCAGGGTTTCGTCGTCACGGTGGAAGAACGGCGTGTACACGAGGAACGACGTGCCGTCGGGGCCCCACGCCGTCTCCGACCGGCTCTCCCGCAGCAGGGCGGGCGTGGTCGGCCACAACCGCACCGATTCCAGCACGCAGGAGCGCAGATAGGGCAGCTGGTGGGGTTCGGTGAGGTCGAGGCCCTCGAGTTCGCCGAGCGCGCGCTCGCGCTGGGCGGGGTGGGTGGCGAGCAGGGCCAGCGCCCGCAGTGTCACGATCCCGGCGGCGTCGAAGGCGAACATCCAGTGCGGCAGCTGACCGGCGGGGTCCGTCTCGGTGTCGGAGGTCTCGGCGAACTTCGTGAGTTCGCCCGCCAGGCTGTCCGGACGGTCGAGCGCGACCTGATGCCTTACCAGCGCGAGGAACCGGTCGCGGGTGCTCTCCTGCTGCCGCCGCGCGTAGGCCCAGTTCGCGTCGAGCCGCAGGTCGTCGAGCAGCGCGGTGATCTCGCGGTCCACGGCGGTATCGCCGCCCAGCGTGATCCGGCGGACGATCGTCCACCAGTGCCGGGTGAACCGGTCGGCGTCGAGTTCGGCCATGCCCTCGGGGATCCGCGCGCCCTCCTCGTGGATGATCTTCGCCCACGGCCCCGCGAGGTGATGCAGCGGGAGGCCGGGTTCGAGGACGGCCTCGTTCAGTTCGCGGCGTTCCTCCCGCTTGCCACCCTCGGAGATCAGCACGCCGTGCGGCTGGAAATGCCGCAGCGCGGCGTTCTTCTCCGTGGTGTCCGGGCTGAACGGCACCGGCGCGTCGGCGAGCAGGCCGCCGACCTGCGCCGGATCGAGCACGAGGCTCAGCGAGCGGCCGGGTACGCGCAGCCGGAGCGGGCCGGCGCCGTATTTGTGCCGCAGCTTCCGCATGAGCCGGATCGCGGGCCGGTCGACGTGGGCCCGGTGGGCGAGTGCCATCATCGCGGGCCGCCGTTTGACGACCCCGATCGCGACCGTCGGCGCGGCGATCTCCGCCGCGACGCGCAGGGTGTCGCCGACCGAGGCCCAGACCGGCCGGACCTGGTCGTCCGGAATCGGGGCGGCGGGGTCTCCGGGTTCTCCTGGTGTCACCATACCGGCCGGTTACCCGCCGTGGCGCGGCGGAAACGCGTTTCGGACGGCACCCGGCGGGCTACCCGGACGGGACGGTGTGACCGCTCGGGCACGCCAGCCGCCGATCCGAAGGAGGCCGCATGCACCGCGAAAGCGACCGCCATTCGCCCCGGGACGACGACCGGCTCAAGGCCGAGCTGGACGGGATGCTGCGCGGGAACGGGCCGAGCCGCGCCGAGGAGTGGCGCGACCCGGAACCGCCCGCCGACGACGATCCGGAGGTTCCCCCGTTCGGCCGGACGGACGCGTCATGACCACCGCCGCCGTCCCCGTACGGACGTCGTGCCGGTACCGCCGGGCGGGCGACTACCTGAGCGCGGCGATGATCCACCTGCGCGACAACACCCTGCTGACCGAGCCGCTGCGGCCGGAGCACGTCAAGCCCCGGCCGCTCGGCCACTGGGGCACCTGTCCCGGGCTCAACCTCGTCTACAATGGACTGAACACGCTGATCAGGCTGACCGGGCAGCGCACGCTGCTGGTCACCGGGCCCGGCCACGGCGCGCCCGCCATCCACGCGAACCTGTGGCTCGAAGGCACGCACGCGGAGTACGACCCGGCGCTGAGCCGCGACGGCAAGGGGCTCGCCGAGCTGGTCCGCCGGTTCTCCTGGCCGGGCGGCTTTCCCAGCCACCTCTCCCCCGGCGTTCCCGGGGTGATCCACGAAGGCGGCGAGCTGGGGTACGCACTGGCGACCGCCTTCGGCGCCGTGCTCGACGACCCCGGCCTCCTCGTCGCGTGCGTCGTCGGTGACGGCGAGGCCGAGACCGGCCCGACCGCGGCGTCCTGGCACTCGCCGCGGTTCACCGGCCCGCACGACGGCGCCGTCCTGCCGATCCTGCATCTCAACGGCTACAAGATCTCCTCGCCCACGATCTTCGCGTCGATGAGTGACGAGGAGCTGGAGCACTACTTCCGCGGCTGCGGCTGGTCGCCGCGGTTCGCCGACATCCGGCGGTCCCCCGATCCGGACACCCTGTTCGGCCAGGCCCTGGCCGCCGCCCACCGCGACCTCGGCGCGGACCGCCCGCCGATGCTGATCCTGCGCAGCGACAAGGGCGAAGGCGCGCCGGTGCGGGACACCGGCGGCCGTCCGCTGGCCGGGACGTTCCGCGCGCACCAGGTCCCGCTCAAGCACGTCACCGACGACGCCGGCGAGCTGGCGCTGCTCGAAGACTGGCTTCGCTCGTATCACCCGGAGGAACTGTTCGCCGGGGACGGCTCGCCTGCGCCCGACCTGCTCGACGTCCCGCCCGAGGGCGATCTGCGGCTGGGCAAGGTGCCGCAGGCCAACGGCGGGAGGCTGCGCACAGCACTTCCCCTGCCCCGTCTCGACGCGCACACCGTGCGGGTCGAGACGCCCGGCACGGTGGACGCGAGCGCGACCGAGGCCGTCGGCGGCTGGCTGGCCGACCTCGTGCGGGCGACCGAAGAACGCCGGGATTTCCGGATCGTCTGCCCGGACGAGCTCGAATCCAACAAACTCGGCGCCGTCCTGGACGCGACACCCCGCGCGTTCAGCGGTGATGTCCCCGGATACGCCGAACACCTCGGCTCCGGCGGGCGCGTCATGGAGGTGCTGTCCGAGCACCTGTGCCAGGGCTGGCTGCAGGGTTACCTGCTCACCGGACGGCACGGCCTGTTCCCGTGCTACGAGGCGTTCGTGTCCATTGTGGACGGAATGGTCAACCAGTACGCCAAGTTCCTGAAGATGGCGAGGGAGACGCCGTGGCGCGCCCCGGTGGCGAGCCTGAACTACCTGCTCACCAGCGACGGCTGGGAGCAGGAGCACAACGGCTACAGCCATCAGGGCCCCGGCTTCATCAACACCATGCTCACGAAACGGTCCACAGTGGCCCGTGTGTATCTCCCGCCGGACGCGAACACCGCGCTGGAGACGATCCGCCGCTGCCTGGACTCCACCGATCTGATCAACGTCGTCGTCACCGGGAAACAGCCGGCCCCGCAATGGCTCGGCCCCGCCGAGGCGGCCGCGCACTGCCGCGCGGGCGCCGGGATCTGGGACTGGGCGGGCACCGCCGGCGACGAGGATCCCGACGTCGTGCTCGCGTGCGCGGGCACCACCCCGACGCTGGAAACCGTCGCCGCGGCCTGGCTCATTCGCCGCACGCTGCCCGAGGTCCGGGTCCGCGTGGTCAACGTCGTCGATCTGCTCACGCTCTGCCCGCCCGAACGGCACCCGCACGGCATGACCGGCGACGCGTTCCACCGGCTCTTCCCCCGCGATGTCCCGGTGGTCTTCGGCTTCCACGGTTACCCGTCGGCAGTGCACGAAGTCCTGCACGGCCGCGAGCACGCCGACCGATTCCATGTACACGGCTATCTCGAAGAGGGCACCACGACGACGCCGTTCGACCTGCTCGCGAGCAACCGGATGACCCGGCACGATCTCGCCGCGGACGCGCTGACCCGTTCCTCGCTGGGCGACCGGGCCGAGGACGTCGCCCAGGAACTGTTGCGGGAACGAGACGAACTGCTCGCACTGTCCTATCGCGACGGTCGCGACCCGGAGGCGATCACCGGCTGGCGGTGGACGCCGTGAACGTCCTGACCGTCAACGCCGGTTCGTCCAGCCTCCGCGCGCATCTCGTCGACACCGCCGCGGAGAAGGTGCTGGACTCCGCCGAAACCGGTGAGCCCGCGAACACGCGCGAATCCCGTGACACGCTGGAGAAACTGCTCGACCGGCTCCCGGGCGAACCCGGCGCCGTCGCGCACCGGTTCGTGCACGGCGGCGCCACGGTCACCGGGCCGGCGATCGCCGGGCCGCGGGTCCGTGCCGCGCTCGACGCCGCCCGCTCCCTGGCCCCGCTGCACCAGCCGCCCGCGCTGGCGCTGCTCGACCTGCTCCGCGACCGGCTGCCGCGTGTCCCGCACGTCGTCTGCCCGGACACGGCGTTCCACAGTGGACTCCCGGAGCGGGCGCGGACCTACGCGCTGCCGGAACGCTGGCGAGCTCGCTGGGATCTGCGCCGCTACGGCTTCCACGGGATCTCCTACGGCTGGGCCGTCCGCCGCGCCGCCGCGCTGCTCGGCCGTCCGATCGAGGAACTGGACCTGCTCGTGGCCCATCTCGGCGGCGGCTGCTCGGTGTGCGCCGTGCACGGCGGCCGCAGTATGGACACCTCGATGGGGCTGACCCCGCTCGAAGGCCCGGCGATGTCGAAACGGTGCGGCTCGGTCGATCCCGGCCTGCTGCTGTCGTTGCTGCGGGACGGCAAGGTCGGGCTCGAGGAACTCGCGCCCGCGCTGCAGTCCGAATCCGGGCTGCTCGGCCTGTCCGGGATCTCCGGCGACACCCGCGATCTCGTCCGCGCGGCGAAGGACGGCGACGTCCGCGCCAGTTTCGCGATGGCCGTGTTCGAGCATCAGGTCTCGCGCGCGCTCGCCGGGGTGGCCGCGAGCCTCGGCCGGATCGACGCGCTGGTCTTCACCGGCGACATCGGCTGGGACCAGCCCGAAGTCGCGGAGAGCGTCGCCGACGGGCTCGGGGTGCTCGGCATCCGCGGCGGGCTCGACACCCGGCGTGACGCCGACGCGGTGATCAGCGGGCCAGGCACCGGGGTTCCGGTGCTCGTCGTCGCATCACGGGAAGAACTCGAACTCGCGGCCCTCGCGGCGCGGGCGGCCGAGGACGGACACGACGAGCCAAGGAGGGCGACCGGATGACCACCATCAGCACTCCCCGCCGGATCGGGACCGTGGTGCGCTACCGGCTGCGCGCCGGGTTCACCGTCGACCGCGGGCTCTCCTGGCCACCTCTGGTGCTCGACGCGGACAGCGGCCTCGAACTCGACGGCGAAAGCCTCCGCGTCCGGGTCGGGCACTGGCGTGTGACAATCTGTCTGTCCAATGTGGCCGGTGCGGAGGTGACGGCCGGATGCCTGCCCTCGGACCGCGGTGTCACGGCGTTCCCCGAGGGCCATGGCCTGATCGTGCGCACGACCACCGGGCCGGGCGTCCGGATCCGGTGCCGCGAGCCGGTCCCCGGCGCCGGACCGTTCGACGGCCTGTGGCATTCGATGGTCACCGTGACCGTCGGCGAACCCGCGCTCGTCGCGGACCTGCTCACCCGCATCGCGGGTACACACCGGGAAGTCGCCTGAGGGAAGGCGGAAACATGGTCACGAACGAATCCGGCGGCGGGCCCGTCGTGGTCGGCACCGACGGCTCGCAGTGCGCGCGGCAGGCGGTGACGTGGGCGGTCGGCGAGGCGGCCGCGATGGGCCGCGGGCTGCTGATCGTGCGGGCGGCGCGGGGCCGGTGGCCGCCGCCGGGGGCCGATCTCCTCGCGGCGCCGCTGGCCGGTGCGCCCACGACCAATGACGTCATCCTCGACACGCGGCAGCGGCTGGCGGACCTCGCCGCCGAAGTCCGGCAGCAGAATCCGGGCACCGTCGTGGAAACCGCGCTGCGCGACGGCCCGCCCGAGGAGGCGCTGGTCGCGGTCGCCGAGGACAGCGACGCGGCCATGATCGTGCTCGGCGCGTCCGGCTCCGGCGCGTTCGCCCGGCTCCTGCTCGGCTCGACGGCGGCGGAGGTGGCCCGCACCGCCTTCCGGCCGGTGGTCGTGGTGCGGGGCCCCGCACCCCATCCGGCCAACGCGGGCCCGGTGGTGCTCGGCGTCGACGGCTCCGACCAGGGTTCCGAGGCAGCCGGTTTCGCGTTCGCCTTCGCCGCGCGGCACCGCCTCGCCGTCCACGCGGTGCACGCGTGGCTGAGCCCCACCCTCGGTCCCGCGTTCGGCCCGGCGGGCGAGCTCGGACTGGCCGGTCAGACCCCCGGCCTCGCGCGGGACGAGCTGAGCGCCGCGGCGGCGAAGGCCGTCCACCAGGCGCTGCGGCCGTGGACCGAACGGTATCCCGAGGTCGAGGTCACGCACGAGGTCGTGGAGGACCTGGCGGCGAAGGCGTTGCTGGATCGCTCGGCCGAGGCCACCCTGCTGGTGGTCGGCAGCCACGGCGGCGGGGAACTGCGGCGAGTCCTGCTGGGGTCGGTCGGCCACGCGGTGCTCTATCACGCCGACTGCCCGGTGGCCGTCGTCCGCTCGCCGGAGAAGCCCGAACCACCGGACTGAGGCTCTCACCTCGGCGACGGCCGGCTCGGGGCGGGACCGGGTGTTGAAGCAGTGTCGCGAACGCTCCGTTGGAGACGGTGAACGTCTCGAACGCGTCGTTCCCGACACCGGCCCGGCCGCGCTGGACGCCACGCCTCTCGTCGCGAA
>NZ_JBHYIQ010000078.1:24936-39252 GCF_042739895.1 Amycolatopsis sp. NPDC059021 | reverse complement strand
AAGCGTGTCAGCTCGCCCCCCGTCACTGACTGGTCGCCCAGGACCCGCGCGCCGCCCCCCCCGCGACAGGCATCGCCGCGGGCGGCACCGCACACCAGGCAATCGAGCCATACGAAGGCCGGTGGATCCCGGCTCGATGCACTGAAGGCGTCCCTCGGTGCGTCGAGCGCACCGAAGGCGTCCCTCGGCATTCCGGCCGCCCACCGCCGCCGAGGCCCTACCCGGTCGTACCGGTGAGCGGATACGGTCTGTTCCATGATCGTCTCGACCCTCCCCACCTTCCCCGACCCGCCCCGTCCGCTGCCGACGCCGGGGCGGGCACGATGACGAGCGACGTGTACGTGACGCCGGGCAGCCCGTGCTGGATGGAGCTGGCCACCAGCGATCCCGAACGCAGCATGCGGTTCTACCAGGCCCTGTTCGGGTGGGACTACCGGCTGCTCCGCGACGGCGCGGGCCAGGACTACCCGGTCGCCGTGCTGGCGGGCGAGCCGGTCGCCGGGATCCGCGTGCAGCGCCAGGTCGTGCGGGACTGGACCCCGTACCTGGCGGCGCCCGATCTGGCGGGCACCGCGTACCAGGTGAGCGAACTAGGCGGCACCCTGCTCGAAACCCACCCGCACGTCGTCGCCGGCGTCGGGGCGAAGGCGCTGGCCGACGACCCCGGCGGCGCCACCGTCGGCCTGGCGAGCCCGGCCGACGACTGGGCGTTCGTCGCCGGAGAGCCGGGAACGCTGGTGTGGCTGGAGTTCGTCACCCACCGCGCGCATCAGGCCGACCGCTTCTACCAGCGATTGTTCGGCTACGAACAACGTCAGTTCGGCGACGGCCGCGACGTCGACTACATGGTCTACACCACCAACGGCGACTCCGTGCTCGGCCGCGTCCGGATGGCCCCCGGCACCCCCGACGACGTCCCGCCCCGCTGGATCGCCCACTTCGCCGTCGATCCCGACCACGGGTTCGACCACACCCTGCACCAGGCCCGCTCGCTCGGCGCCAAGCTCCGCTTCCGCCCCTACACCTCCGCGCTCGGCAAGGTCGCCGTCCTCTCCGACCCGCTCGGCACCCGCTTCGCGATCATCGACCCGGCACTGGCCTCGGACTGGGACTTCCGCTCCGCCGCCGACGACCCCTACGACGACTGACCGCGTCGTTCCGGTCCGTGAAGGACTCCTTGCCCGCGCTCAGCGCTGTGATGGCCTCCTTCCCGGCGTTGAGCGCTGTGAAGGAGGCCATCACGGACTTTGCCGGAGCCGGGCTCGGGCACGGGTGGCGCGGGCGAGGGTGTCGAGGAGTGGGAGGGTGCGGTCCCAGCCGAGGCAGGCGTCGGTGACGCTGAGATCCGGGCGGGGCACACCGGGGCCCGGATCCTGGCGGCCGTCGGAGAGGTAGGACTCGATCATGACGCCGGTCAGCGCGTCGGCGCCGTCGGCGAGCTGCCCCGCGAGATCCGCGACGACGAGCGGCTGGCGGTTGTGGTCCTTGCCGCTGTTGCCGTGGGACGCGTCGACCACGACGCGCGGAGGCAAGCCCGCCTCGGTCAGCGCGGCGAGGGCCGCGGCGACGCCGCCGCGATCGTAGTTCGGGGTTTGACCGCCACGCAGCACCAGATGGGTGTCGGCGTTCCCGGTGCTGCGCAGGGTGGTCGGCCGCCCGTCCGGCCCGAGACCGGGGAACGTGTGGGACAGCGCGGCGGCGCGGATGGCGTCGATGGCGGTGTCTACCCGCCCCGAGACGCCGTTCTTCATCCCGACCGGCATCCGCAGCCACGACGCCAGATGACGGTGCGGCTGGCTGGCAACGGTCCGCGCACCGACCGCCGCCCAGGTCACGGTGTCCGCGATATAGGGGGCCAGCAGCGGATCGACGAACTCGTACGCGAGCGGCAGCCCGAGCGACGCGACGTCGGCCAGGAACGCCCGTCCGGTCCGCAAACCGGTCGCGATGTCGCCCTCGCCGTCGAGCGCGGGGTCGAGCAGCAGACCGGTCCAGCCGCCGATGGTGCGCGGCTTTTCCAGGTACGCGCGCATGACCACGACGAGGTCGTCGGCATACCGCTCCGCGGCCGCGGCGAGCAGGCCCGCGTAGTCCAGCGCCGCACCCGGATGGTGCACGGAACACGGGCCCACCACGACCATCAGCCGCGGGTCGCGTCTGCCGAGCACCGCGGCGACGGTGTCACGATGGCGGCGGATCGCGTCGGCGGCGCGGGCGGGCAACGGATACGCGGCGCGGAGTTCGGCGGGGGCAGGCAGGGTGTCGGTCTCGAGGTGCCCGCTCTCCAGGAGCGCGACACGGTTGTCGGGCATTTCAGGAACCTTTCCTGTGCTCGGAACGCACGGTTGCTTCGGTTTTCGCCCGGTGGCGGCGCGGCAGCCTGATCGCGCCCGCGGCGGCGACGAGGCAGAACCCGAGGACCCACCAGAAGGTGTCGGCGAACGCCGCGGGGATGGCCGGCCCGCGCGTGTCGAGCCTCGCCTGCAGGACCACGGCCAGCGTCGCGGTGCCGGCCGAGCCGCCGACCGTGTTCAGCAGGTTCAGCGCGCCGGAGGCACGCGGGAGGAACGCGGGGTCGATCCCGCTGTAGACGATGTTCATCACCGGCGCGCCGATCATCGCGATCCCCGCGCCGCGGGCCAGCAGGGAAAGCGCTATCAGGACGTCCGGCGGCGTGTGCCCGAGCTGGGTGAACACGACCGTGCCGAGGGTGACCAGCCCGATGCCGGTGAGCACCATCGTCCTCGGCGCGACGGAGTCGATCGCGCGGTTGACGAACACCGAGCCCGCCACCGCCCCGGCGCCCTGCGGCGCGAGCAGCAGCCCGGTCTCCCACGCCGTCAGGCCGCGTCCGGTCTGCAGATACAGCGGCAGCAGGAACATCGTGCCGAAGACACCGGCGCCGAGCACCGCCAGCGCGAGCGCGGCCACCCCGAACGGCGGCCGGGTGAACAGCCTCGGGTCGATCAGCGGTGTCCGGCTCGTCCGCAGCCCGTGGACGACGAACGCGGCGAGCATCGCGAACCCGGCGACGATCGCCACGACGGCCACCGCGAGCGGGACAGCGCGGCCTCGGCCGATCTCGGTGAGGCCGAAGACCAGCACGGCCAGACCGGGCGAAAGCAGTGCCGCGCCCCGGAAATCGAACGGCGCGCGCGGCTGGGACGGCGAAGACACGGGCAGATAGCGCCGGGCGAGGAGGATCGCGGCGGCGCCGATCGGCAGGTTGACGTAGAACAGCCACGGCCAGTCGGCGGCCGAGAGCACCGCACCGCCGATGAGCGGGCCGAGCACCGGCGACAGCAGCGGGACCACCGCGACGATGCTGATGATCCGCCCGGTCCGGTGCGGTCCCGCCGCTCGCGCGAGCAGCGCCTGCCCGGTCGGCGGCAGCAGGCCGCCGCCGAGCCCCTGGATCACCCGCGACACCACCAGGGCGGGCACCGACCACGCGAGCGCGCAGAGCACCGAACCGAGCAGGAAGACGCCCACCGCGACGAGCCAGGTCCGGCGGCCGCCGAACCGGTCCGCCAGCCAGCCCGACGTCGGCACGACGGCGACCACCGCGAGCAGGTAGGCGGTGCTGACCCACTGGATTTCCGTGACGGACGCGCCGAAATCGGCCGCGAAGGTGTCGATGCCGACCGTGACGATCGTGGCGTCCATGGTCGCCATGAACGTCCCCAGCACCAGGATGAACGCGCTGCGCAGGAGTGCCGGGTCGATGCCCGGCGCGTCCTCGCCGGTGGTCACCGCGCGTCCTTCCCGAACCGGGCCAGCCACTCCGCCGTGTCCTCGCCGAAGCGCTCCGCCCGGGTCAACTCCCCCAGCACCGCGCGCAGATCCTCGCCCAGCTCACGCAGCTCCGCCGCGGTGAACGTCCCCGGCCCGGCCGCGAGCACACCGGTCCAGCCGTCGCCCGCCGGCATGATCGTGCACGTCAGCGGGTGATGGGTGGTCTCGCGGAACCGGGTCCCGGTGATCGTCAGCCCCGGCGCGGGTTCGCGCAGGCGCGCCGGGTCCACCGGGTAGTTCTCGAACACCAGCAGGGTGTCGAACAGCCTCCGGCGCCCGGTGAGCCGTTCGAGGCCGGCCAGCGCGACGTGGTGGTGCTCGACGATCGCCTGCTGCCGCCGCTGGAGATCGGTGAGCGCGCCGGCGAGCGTCCCGTCCAGCCGGGCCCGGACCGGGATCGTGTTCGCCACCAGCCCGAGGATCTCCTCGGCACCTTCGATCTCCGGGGTGCGGCCGGAGACCATGGTGCCGAAGCAGACGTCCCAGCGGCCCGACCAGGTGGCGAGGACCGTCGCCCACGCGCCCTGCACCAGGGTGTTCGGCGTCAGTCCCTGTCCGGCGGCGGCCCGGGTGATCGCTTCGACCGTCCGCGCGTCGAAGTCGAGCAGCACCGGGTCCGGAGGTTGTTCTCCCGCACCGGTTCCGCGATCGGCCAGGTAGCCGCCCTCGGGCAGGCCGTCCAGTTCGGCGCGCCAGGCTTCGACGTCCGCGGTCTGGTCCCGGGCCGCCCGCCAGCTCAGGTAGCGGGTGAACGGGACCGGCGCGGGCAGGTCCGGTGCCCTGCCCGCCACGCGAGCCGTGTAGCAGGCGAAGATCTCGGCCAGCATGCGTGGCGCCGACCAGCCGTCGGAAAGCACGTGATGGCTGGTGAGCACGAACTCGGCCCGCTCGGCTTCACGCCGGATGACCGTCAGCCGCACCGGCGGACCCGCCGCGAGATCGAACGGCTCCGCGCGGTCCTCGGCCAGCAGCCGCTCGACTTCCCGGTGCCGCGCCTCGGTTTCGAGACCCGAGACGTCGATGAACCGGCAGTCCGGCCGCACTCCGGCCCGGATGACCTGCACGTGGTCGAGTGGCGCGGCCGGGAACGCGGCGCCGAGGTTCGGATGCCGGCCGAGCAGATCGGTACCAGCCGCGTGCAGCGCGTCGACGTCGAGTGGTCCGTCGATCGAGAACGCCGCCTGCACGGTATACGGATCGGGCGCGCCCTCGGCCCGTGCCCGGGAATGCCGCAGCATCAGTTCCTGCAGCGGGGTCAGCGGCAGGACGTCTTCGACGGCGTAGTCCCGTTCCAGCGCGTCGATCGCCGCCTGGTCCAGTGTGGACAGTGGCAGATCCGACGGGGTCAGCCCGGCTCGCACACGCACTGCCGGGTCCGCCGCGAGCCGGGTCAGCGCGCGCTGGAAGAACTCCGCCAGCTGCTCGATCTCCAGGCTGTCGAAGAGCGCCGAGGGCCAGGTGAACCGGACGCCGAGACGTTCGTCGCGAGCCAGCGCGTCGACCATGAGGCCGTACGGCAGCGGCAGAGTGCCGCCACCCCCCGAGCCGAGCGGATCGGCGTCCGCCGGAGCCTGCCACGCGGTCTCCCCGGCCGAGGCGGCCGGGAACTGCCCGAGGTAGTTCCAGCTGAGCTCCGGCACCACGGCCAGATCCGGCTCGGCACCGGCGAGAATACCGTGCCCGAGCCCGTCGCCTTGGGCGTGCAGCTGTTCTTTGACGGCCTTCAGCGCCTCCGGGAATTCCTTGCCGGACAAGGAGATCCGCGCGGGATGGACCGCGGTGAACCAGCCGACGGTCTGCGCCAGGTCCACCGGACGCGACCGGTCCGGAGTGTGCGGTGGACGGCCGTGACTCTCCAGTGCGACGAGGAGTTCCGCCGCGCCGCCACGCCACTCCCACACCGCGGTGACGAGCGCGGTGAGCAGTACGGTGTCCGGGGTGGTGCGGTAGGCCGCGGGCACCGTCGTGAGCAGCGTCCGCGTCGCCTCGGCGTCGAGCCGGATCTCGTGGTGGACGGCGGTGGCTGCGGTGTCCCGCCGCGGATCGAGCGCGGTCACCGAAAGCGGACGCGCGGGTGCTTCCGCCACCCGCCGCCAGTGCGGGAGTTCGACACGCCGGGAGTCCACGGCCGCGCGCAGCGACCGCGCCCAGCCGAGGAACGACTCCCCGTGCCGCGGCAACGCGGCCACCCGCGGCTGACCGTCCACAACAGACACCGAGCCGTAGGCGTGCGCGACGTCGTCGAGCAGGATCCGCCACGAAACCCCGTCCACCACCAGATGATGCGCGATCAGCACCAATCGCCCGAGCCGCTCCGGCCCCGCGTCCACCCACACCGCCCGCAGCAACGGCCCCACCCACGGATCCAGCCCCTCCCGGGCCTCCGCGATCGCGGCATCGGCCGTGGCGCGCGGATCCCCGGTCCCTCGCGCCACGGTGAGCACGTCCGCGCCGGTGACTTCGCCGGCCGGCGGGATGCGGAGCACCGGTTCGGTACCACCAGACGGGGTGGCGAGGCGGGCGCGGAGGACGTCGTGACGCGCCAGGAGCGCGTCGAGTACGGCCTGCCAGGTCGCGGTGTCGCCGCCCGCCGGGACGCAGATCTCGGTCCACTGGCAGTACCCGCCGGGAGACACCCCGGCCGCGTCGCAGCGGCGCAGCAGGTCGCGCATGACCGGGGTCAGCGGCGCGTCGCCCACCGCCGGAACCTCGGGAGCAGTCTCGCCGAGTGAGGTGGCACGCGCGGCGATTCCGGCGACGGTGGCGCCCTCGAAGACGTCCCGGGCGGTCAAGCCCAGTCCCTCGCGCCGAGCGCGGGAAACCACCTGGAGCGACACGATGCTGTCGCCGCCGATGTCGAAGAAGGCGTCGTCGAGGTTGACGTCGTCCGTGCCGAGTACCGCGCGGAAGACGCCAAGCAGGACCGCCTCCGCGTGCGTGGCCGGTTCGCGAGCCTCGGACGCCGCGGTGCCGGGCGCGGGCAGCGCGGCGCGGTCGAGCTTTCCACTGGGGCTCAACGGAAGCCGGTCGAGCGCGACCAGCGCCGAGGGCACCATGTGGTCGGGCAACTCCGCCGCCAGTCGCTCGCGGACCGCCGCCGGATCGAACTCGACGCCGTCGGCCGGGATGACGTAGCCGACGAGCCGGCGATCACCGGGCCGGTCCTCGCGCACGATCACCGCGCACGCGCGGACGTCCGGATCCCGGGTGAGCACGGTCTCGATCTCCGCGAGTTCGATGCGGAAGCCGCGGATCTTGACCTGGTGATCGGCGCGGCCGAGGAACACCAGCTGTCCGTCCGGCCGCCAGCGCACCAGGTCGCCGGTGCGGTACATCCGCTCCCCCGGCGCGCCGAACGGATCGGCGACGAACGCCTGCGCGGTCAGCCCGGGACGTCCGACGTAACCACGGGCCAGCCCCGGCCCGGCCAGGTACAGCTCGCCGGTCACGCCGACACCCACCGGCAGCAGGCCGCCGTCCAGGACGTACGCGCGGATGTTCGGGTCGGGCCGCCCGATCGGCAGCGGGCCGGGGTCATCGGGGTCGTAGTGCCAGGTCACCGCGTTGATCGTGACCTCGGTCGGTCCGTAGGCGTTGAACAGCGCACGCCGGTCGCCCCACCGCCGGGCCAGTTCGGGGTCGAGCCGCTCGGCGCCGACGACGAAGAAGACGTCCTTGTCCACCGTGCGGTCGTCCGGCATCGCGGCCAGGAACGACGGCAGCAGGTTCACGCCGGTGACGCGGTGCTCGACGATGTAGTCGAGCAGTTCGTCGCCGGGCTCACGCACCTCTTCGGGCGCGACGACCGACGTCCCGCCGGACAACAGCGGCACCATCGTCTGCCAGAACGCGACGTCGAAGCTGGTCGACGCGAAGTGCAGGTACCGCTCGTGCTCGGTGACTCCGACGACCTCCTCCTGCAGGGCGATCAGGTCGGGAATTCCCCGATGCGGCACGGCGACGCCCTTGGGCCGTCCCGTGGTTCCCGAGGTGTAGATGACGTAGGCCAGCGCGTCCTCGGTGAGGCCGCGACGAGCCTCCGCCGGATCGGTGTCCCAAGTGGACGGACCGGCGAGCGTGGCCGGATCGTCCAGCCGCAGCACGGGAATCTCGGCGGGCAGCACCGCGAGCGGATCGCCGGTGGTCACCGCCGCGGCCGGGACGATGTCGCCGATCATGTAGGCCAGGCGGTCCTTCGGGTAGCTCGCGTCCATCGGCACGTACACCGCGCCCGCCTTGAGCACCCCGAACAACGCGACCACCATCTCGACGTCGCGGCCGAGCAGGACCGCGACCGGGTCCTCACGCCGCACCCCGCTCTCGACGAGCTTGTGCGCCAGGCGGTTCGACAACCGGTCCAGTTCGCCGTAGGTCAGTGTCCTATCGCGACAGACCACAGCTTCCTTGTCGTGGTGACGGCGTACCTGGGCGGCGAACTCCGCCAGGCAGCTGCCGCGTTCCTTCGACGGAACGATCTCGGTTCCCGTCCGAAGCAGACTGTCCTGTTCGGACGCGTCGAGCATCGGAATCCGCGCCACCGGCCGTTCCGGATCGGCGACGATCTCCCGCAGCAGCGTGTGCAGCCACCGGCCGTAGGCCCGCACGGTCGCCTCGTCGAGGACGTGCGGCTGGTAGCCGAGTCCGATGGTGATCTCGTCCTCGGGGATCACGATCACGGTCAGCGGATAGTGTGTGGCGTCGACGATGTCCACGCCCGTCAGCTCCAGTCCCGGCGCGAGCACGGTGCGATTCCGGCTCGACAGCGGGAAGTTCTCCATCACCAGCATCGTGTCGAACAGCTCGCCGGCACCCACGGCCCGCTGGATGTCCGGCAGGCCGACATGGTGGTGCTCGGCCAGCGCGACGCTGTCCGCGTGGACGGCGGCCAGCAGCTCGGCCGCCGTCCCGGACGGGGATTGCCGGACGCGGACCGGGATCGTGGTACCGAGCTGGCCGATCATCGTCTCGACGCCGCCGACCTCGTCCGGCCGCCCCGAAACGGGACAGCCGAAGACGACGTCGTGCCGTCCGGTGAGCCTGCCCAGCAGCAGGCCCCACGCGGTCTGCAGCACGGTGGTCAGGGTGATCCCGCGGTCACGGGCGAACGCGCGCAGCCGGTCGCTGAACTGTCCGCCGAGCCCGATCGACACCCGCTCGGGCCGGTCGACCCGGGCGTCCGTGCTCGCCGTGAGCCGGGTTCCCTCGTCGATCCCGGCCAGCGCGTCACGCCAGGTCTTCAGCGACGCCTCGCGATCGCGTCCGGCCAGCCAGCGGTGGAATTCGCCGGTGGAGGTCGCCTCCGGCGCGGCCGGGCCGCTGCCGAGTTCGGCGTAGAGGGCCAGCAGCGTCCGGCCGACGAGCGGCATCGACCAGCCGTCGAGCAGCGCGTGGTGATTGGTGAGCACCAGCCGGTGTTCGCCCGGCGCGAAGGTGCAGAGCAGGAACCGGATCAGCGGCGGCTCCCCCGGATCGAACGGCCGCTTCAGCTCGGCCCGGGTCCGCTCGGCGAACAGGCCTTCGCGGTCTTCCGGTGCGGCGCCGGAGAAATCCGCCTCCTGCCAGTCGAGAAGAACGTCCTCGGGGACCACCTGGACGACCTCGCCGGACGTCGTCGTGGCGAGGTGGATCCGCAGCGACGGGACGCGCCGCAGCAGTTCTCGTGCCGCGTCCGCCATCCTCGCCGGTTCGACGTCACCCGCCAGGAATGTCACCGCCTGGACCACGTAGACGTCGGTGTCCTCATCGCCACGCACCAGGCTGTGGAAGGACAGTCCGACCTGCAGCGGCGTCGCGGACCAGACGTCCGAGATGCGGCGAGTGCGTTCGAGGGCGTCGATGGTGGCCTGATCGAGTTCGGCCAGCGGCAGGTCCGAAGGCGTGAGACCACCGCCATCGGGCCCGATCCGCGCCGCGTGCGCGGCCAGCGCTTCCAACGCCGCTTCCCAGGCGCGTTGCAGATCCGCCACGGTCCCGGCGTCCAGCACTTCACCGGCGGCAGTCCATTCGACGGCGAGCCGGGGTGCGTCCTCCTCGTGCACGAAGCAGTTGAGGGCCAGGACCTGTTCGAGTGCCTTGCCCGCCGGTTCGATCACCGCGAAGGCGTTCCGCTCCGGGAGCCGCCAGCCGGTGCCGGACAGCGGGGTGAACCGGCCGAGGTAGTTCAGCAGGAGTTCCGGAGCCGCGAACTCGTTCCGTGTCGCCGGATCCAGGTACCGCAGCACGCCGTAGCCGATGCCCTCATCGGGCGTGTTTCGCTTGGCCTCCTTGACCGCGCGCACCAGCCGTCCAGCGGCTTCGCCGCCCGCGAGCGCGTCCTTGAAGTCCACTGTGGACGAAATCGCGGCCGCCGGGACACGGACCGGGTATTCGCTGGTGAACCAGCCGACCGTGCGGGACAGATCGGTTCCCGGCGCGAGCTGCGTCCGTCCGTGGCTCTCCATGGTGACGGTGACGGCGTCCTCAGTGGACTTTCGACGGACACGCAACGCCAGCACGAGCGCGGCGAGCAGCACCTCGTCGACACCCGCCCGATACGCCGACGGCAACGTCGTGAGCAGCGCTTCGGTAGCTTCGGGCGTGGCCATCGTGGTCGACCGGCGGGCGGTCGCCACGGTGTCGCGCGCCGGGTCCAATGCCCTGCTTCCCAGGCCGGGCGACGCGCTCGCCGCGTCGCGCCAGTGGCCGAGTTCGCCCCGCCGCGCACCGGTTTCCCCTTGTCCGGCAAGCAAAGTGGCATGCCGCCGCCACGACGTGCCCACCGGAGCGAGTTCGGCCGCCCGGCCGGTGCACGCCGCGTGCAGGTCGGGCAGCAGCACCCGCCACGACACCCCGTCGACGACGAGATGGTGGATGACCACGACCAGCCGGTCCGGCTCACCTTCGCCGGTCCGGACCAGCGCGGCCCGCAGCATCTCGCCGGAGCGCGGGTCCAAAGTGGCCGCCAAGCACTCGGCTACAGCCTCGACGTCTTCGCCGCGGACTTCGCTGACGACGTCGGCGACGGGCACAGTCCCCTGTGGACGGACGACCAGTTCGCCCGTCACCTGAAGCCGCAACGCGTCGTGCCGGTCCAGGATCGTGCCCACGCCCGCGACGAGATCGCCGAATGCCAGCTCCTCGTCCACGCGCAGCGCTGTCCATTGTGCGTACCCGGCCACGACGTCGACGTCCGGATGCGGGTCGAGCAGGCCGCGCACGATCGGCGGCGCCGGCACCGGACCGGTGGGATCGTCGGGGAGCGCGTCGGGGACGTCTTCGATCTCCTTGCCCGCCGCGGCAAGGGAAGCGAGGCTTCGGCGGGCCAGCAGATCCCGCGGCCGTAGTTCGAGACCGCGGGCGCGCAGCCTGCTGCTCACGCTGATCGCGGTGATGCTGTCCCCGCCGAGCGCGAAGAAGTCGTCGTCCACGCCGACGCGGTCGAGGCCGAACACCTCGGCGACGGCCGCGCAGAGCAGCCGTTCCCGTTCGGTGCTCGCGGCTCGTCCGCCGCTCTCCGCACGTGGGACGGGCAGCGCGGCGCGGTCCAGTTTTCCGTTGACCGTCAACGGAAGTTCGTCGAGCACCAGCACCACGGCGGGGATGAGGTGCTCGGGCAGCCACTCGGCGAGCACGTCGCGCACCGGCTCCGGGGTGAGCGGCGCACCCCTGGACGTCGCGGGCACGACGTACCCGATCAGCCTCGGCCTGCCCGCTTCGGTGCGGACGATCGCCGCGACCGCGGCCACCCCGGGCACCGCGGCCAGCGCCGCCTCGACCTCCCCGAGCTCCACGCGGTAGCCGCGGATCTTGACCTGCCCGTCGCCGCGCCCCAGGTATTCGAGGCCCCGTCCGGGCACCCACCGGGCCAGATCGCCCGTGCGGTACATCCGCTCCCCCGGCCCCGCGAACGGGTCGGCGACGAACCGCTCGGCGGTCACGCCCGGCCGGTTCAGGTAGCCACGGGCCAGCTGCGGTCCGGCCAGATACAGTTCGCCCCGGGTACCGTGCGGCACCGGCTGCAAGGCGTTGTCGAGCAGGTAGACGCGGCTCCCGGCAAGCGGCAGGCCGATCGTCGGCTCCCCGTCGTCGATCCGCGCGAACGTACCATCCACAGTGGACTCTGTCGGCCCGTACAGGTTGCGGGCCGGGACGCCGGACGTGGCGACCCGCTGCCACAGCGCCCGTGGCGTCGCTTCGCCGCCGAGCACCAGCAGCGACGGCCGGTGGGCGGCGGTGAGCAGGCCCGCGTCGACGAGCGGGGCGGCCATCGACGGAGTGGTGTCGACGACGTCGATCCGGTCCCGGACGAACGCGGCGAGCAACGCGTCGGCGTCGCGGGTGACGTCGGATCCGTAGAGGTGGAGTTCGTGGCCGCAAAGCAGCCACAGCACCTGGTCGAGCGAAGAGTCGAAGGCGAACGAGTAGGTGTGCGCGGCGCGGAGCCGTCGGCCCGCCGCGGCTTCCGTTTCGGCGACGAGCGTCGAACGGTGGTGATGTACCAGGTTCGCCAGTGCGCCGACCCGGCCGAGGACTCCCTTGGGGCGTCCCGTCGAACCCGACGTGTAGATGACGTAGGCGAGGTGCTCGGGGTGTCGCGGTGCGGCGAGTTCGCCCGCGGTCAGCGGTCTGTCGTCCAGTGTGGACAGTTTGGCTACCGTGCCGGGCGCGTCCAGGCACAGCCTCGGCACGTCGCCGAAAACCTCGTCGGCCGAGGACTCGGTGGCCCCGGTCGTCAGCGCGAGCACAGGCCGGGCGTCGGCGACCAGCTCCCGTTGCCGCGCGGGCGGATGCGCGACGTCCAGCGGCAGGTACGCCGCGCCCGCGTCGAGCACCGCGAGCAACGCCACGACCAGCTCGACCGATCGCGGGGCCGCGAGCGCCACGACGTCGTCCGGCCCGATTCCGCGGGCCCGCAGTGCGCGGGCCAGCCGGTGCACCCGGCCGACAAGTTCCTGAGTGGACAGTCGTTCGTCCCCGTGCACCAAGGAGATCTCGTCCGGTTGCGCGGCTGCCAGGTCGGCCAGAAAGTCCGGGACGTCGCGGGGCGTGCCGGGCAGCGCGGGCACCGTCCAGCTCGCCAGCAGGCCGGCGCGTTCCCCGGCTTCGAGCAACTCCACCTGTCCGATGGCGGGAGCGTCCGGCCCGGTCAATGCCACGAGAAGCTGACGCAGCACGGCCAGTTTGCGGTCGACCCCGGCCTGATCGTGGGTGCGGGCGTCGACCTCGAACCCGAGCAGCAGCCCGCCGTCGCGGGCCGGCAGCACGCTCAGCCCCATGTCCTCCGGCGGCCCGCCCGCGACGTTGCGCATCACCCCGGTCGCCCCGGCGAAGTCGAGCGTGAGGTCGAACGCCTTGAGGTTGACGCCCCGGCCGTGCAGCAGCGCGCCCGCGCCGGGAACGGCCAGATCCTGCGGCAGGTTCTCGCCCCGGTAACGCTGGTGGGCACGCATCTCCCGCATCGCCTCGGCGACGCGGCGGCTGAGCTCGCCCAGCCGGTCACCCCCGCGCACGCCCACCCGCAACGGCAGTACGTTGACCGCCATCGCGGGCGTCCGCAGCTCGGCCGAACCCGTGCGGCACATCAGCGGCAGCGCGCAGACGACGTCCGTGTCACCCTGGACCCGGTGCAGGAAGGCGACATAACAGGCGATCAGGGCTTCGCCCCAGGTGACGCCTTCCCGCTCGGCAGCGGCGCGCAGTCGCGTGACCTCCTCGGGCGGGACGACCGCGCGGGCAGTCAGCGTGTCCTCCGGCGGTCCTGCCGCGGAGTCGCCGTCGCCCAGCTCCGGTAGCGGTGTGAGCCGGTCACGCCAGTACGCGCGATCGCGTTCGCACTGCTCGCTTTCCTGGTAGGAGCGATCGGATTCGACGACGTCCGCAAAGCGCCCGAACGGCGACGGCGCCACCTCGGTGCCTCGCACCAGCGCGGTGTAGTGCGCGGCGGTCCGGCGGGCCAGCATCGCGGCCGAGTAGCCGTCGAACACCAGGTGGTGGCCGAGCAGGGTGTACCAGACTTCGGCGTCCGACAACCGGATCACCGTCTGGGAGTACAGCTTCCGGTCGATCATGTCGCGGCAGGCTTCGGCGAGCCGCAGCCGTTCAGCGGCCACGAACGCCTCCGCGGCCTCGCGTGGGTCGGCCTCGGCGCTCAGGTCGACGACGTCCGGGAGGTCCGTCCGCGCGTCACCGATCATCTGGCGCGGGCCGTCCGGTGTGTCGAACACGCGCAGCCGCAACGACTCCGCCTCGTCCACAGTGGACTTTATCGCCTTGGCCAGCGCATCGACGTCCACCGGCTCGGCACCGGACACCTCCACGACGTCGCCGACCACGTAGAACCGCGAGTCCGGCTCCAGCCGCTGCGCGTTCCAGATGCCGAGCTGGGCGCCGGTGAGAGGAAGGGTGCTCAACTGATGCTCCTGAAGAGGTCGGCGATGCGCCCCAATGTGGCATTGGTTGGGTTGGCGCAACCAAACCCACAAAATGGGGGGGGAGGTGGGGGGGGTTGGGGAGACCATTACCCCCGGGGGGGGGCCCCCACAA
>NZ_JBHYIQ010000078.1:0-24926 GCF_042739895.1 Amycolatopsis sp. NPDC059021 | reverse complement strand
CAAAAGTGTGGCGCCTCACGCGGTGGGCGTTGCGCCCAATTGGGGATTGGGGTGTGTTGCCCCCCCCCACCGCAACTTGGGGGCGCTCTCGGTGCGGCGGATGCGGCATCCGTTGCCGCCGGGTGGGTGCCCCGAACGACGCGTACGAGACGTCCAGCGTCCCCAACGGAGCGTTCGAGACATCGGTCCCGGCGGCCGAGACCGGCACCGCGGTGGCCACCGCGGGCGAAGGATCAGGCGCGGGCATGGCGGATCACGGGCACGCGTCGAGGTTCGGGACCACCATGGGCGTGCCCGTCACCGGATCCGGCACCACCACGCACGGCAGGTCGAAGACCTCCTTGAGCAACGCCTCGTCCACAATGGACGCCGCAGTGCCCTCGGCGACGATGTGACCGTCCTTCATCGCCACCAGGTGATCGGCGTACCGGCAGGCCTGGTTGATGTCGTGCAGGACCGCGACGATGGTGCGGCCCTCGTCGCGCAGCCGCGCGAGCAGGGCCAGCAGCTGGTACTGATGCGTGATGTCGAGGAACGACGTGGGCTCGTCGAGCAGCAGGTACGGCGTCTCCTGGGCCAGCACCATCGCGATCCACACCCGCTGCCGCTGGCCACCGGACAGCTCGTGCACGCCCCGCTCGGCGAGATCGGCCACGCCCGCGGCTTCCATCGCCCCGGTCACGGCGCGTTCGTCCACTTCGGACCACGCGGCGAGCAGCGACTGGTGCGGGAAGCGCCCGCGCGCCACGAGCTGCCGGACCTTGATGTTCTCCGGGGCCACCGGATCCTGCGGCAGGAACCCGAGTTCGCGCGCCAGCGCCTTGGTCGGGTACGCGCCCACCTCGCGGTCGTCGAACCGCACGGCCCCCTCCGCCGGCCGCAGCAGCCGGACGAACGCCCGCAGCAGCGTCGACTTCCCGCAGGCGTTGGGTCCCACGATCGCGGTGAACGCGCCGTCGGGAATGCCGAGGCTCAGCCGGGTCGACACCACCCGCTCGCCGTAGCGCAGTGTCAGGTCCCGCGCTGCCAGCCGAGTACCGGTCCGCTCGCTCACGAACGCCTCACTTCCTTGGTCAGCAACCAGATCAGGTAACAGCCGCCGATCGCGGCGCTGACCACGCCGACCGGCAGCGACACCGGCGCCAGCAGCATCTGCGCGATCAGGTCGGCGCCCTGCAACAGCACCGCGCCGGTCAGCGCGGCCGGGAGCAGCGGCACCCCGGGCGCCTTGGCCAGCCTCCGGCCGATCTGCGGCGCGGCCAGCGCGATGAAGACGATCGGCCCGGCCACGGCGGTCACCGTCGCCGTGCAGCCGACGCCGACGAGCACCATCAGCAGCCGCAGCCCGCCGAGGCCGACGCCGCTGGTCACCGCGAGGTCGTCGCCCAGTGCCGCCTGGTGCATGGCGTGCGACCGGGTCGTCATCACGGCCAGCAGCACGGCGATGATCGCGAACGGCAGTACGACCTTCGGCCAGCCGATGCCGTTGAGCGAGCCCGCGTGCCAGCCCACCGCCGCGATCGCGACGTCGAGGTCCGCGCGCAGCACGATCCAGGAGTTGAGCGCGGTGATCATCGCGTTCATCGCGACCCCGATCACCACCAGCCGCAGCCCGGAAAGCCCGCCCCGCATCGACAGCAGGTAGATCACGGCCGCCACCACCAGGCCGCCCAACACCGAACTCAGCGCGAGCGTCCCGGCCGCCCCGCCCAGCACGGTCAGCGCGACGAGCGCGCCGGTGTAGGCGCCGGCGTCGAGGCCGATGACGTCCGGGCTGCCCATCGGATTCCGGGTCAGGTTCTGGAAAATCGCCCCGGCCACGCCCAGCGCGGCGCCGAAGACGAGCCCGGCCAGCACGCGCGGCAGCCGCCAGTCCCGGATGACGACGACCGAGTCGCCGTATCCGCCGAGCGCGGCGAACACCTCGCCGGGATTCGCCCACGAGGCCCCGAAACACAGGCCGAGCAGCCCGAGCCCGAGCATCACCACGACCAGCGACGCCGCCAGCACGAGCGTCCGCCGCTCGGCCCGGATCGCGGCCCCCCGCCACACGACGACGTTCACAGCGGTTTTCACGGTGGTTTTCGCAGCGGTTTTCACAGTGCCGCCACCCCGTACTTCCGCACGGCCCAGATGAGCGCCGGGGCACCGAGGAACGCGGTCACGATCGCGACCGGCACCTCGCCGGTCGGCAGCAGCACCCGCGAACCGATGTCGGCGACGAGCAGCAGGATCGGCGCCAGGACCATCGTGTAGGCCAGCAGCCACGGCACCGAACCCGTGGCGAGGCGGCGGGCCAGATGCGGGACGATCAGGCCGACGAACAGGATCGGCCCCGCCACCGCCGTCGCCGCCCCGGTGAGCGCGGTGATCAGGACGAGCGTGGTGAGCCGCACCCGCGCGACGTTCGTGCCCAGCGTGTGCGCGACCGTCTCGCCGAGCGCGACGGCGTTGAGCGACCGGCTCAGCAGCAGGGCCCCGATCAGCGCGAGGCCGATCACCACCATCGGCAGCAGCAGCGGCGCCTGTTCCCGTCCCGCCAGCGAACCGACCGACCAGAAGCGGTACTGGTCGAGGACGTCGGGGAACATCAGCCGCATCCCGAGCGTGAGCCCGTTCAGCACCGCGGTGAGCGCCACGCCGGAGAGCACCAGCCGCAGCGGCGACTGGCGGCCGACCGAGTAGACCAGCACCGCGGCCAGCACCGAACCCAGTACGGCGAACGCGAGCTGTCCGGCCTGCGACGCGGCCGCGCCGAGCGCGGAGCCCAGGGTGACCGCGAACCCGGCGCCCGAGGTCACCCCGAGGATGCCGGGCTCGGCGAGCGGGTTGCGCGACAACGTCTGGATCAGCGCGCCCGCGACGCCCAGCGCGGCGCCGACGGCGATGGCGAGCAATGCCCGCGGCGCGCGGACGTCCCGGACGATCGTCTGGTCGCTCGAGCCGCCGGGGCCGCTGTAGGACACGAGCGCGCGCACGACCTCACCGGGTGCGACGGCGTGAGCGCCGATGCCGATGCTGACCACGGCCACCAGCGCGAGCGCCACCAGCGCGGCGATCAGGACGGTGGTCCGCTTGACGCCGGGGGCCGCCGTGGTACCCGCCTGCCGCGTGACCGTCACTTCGCCAGCAGCGGCGCGAACGCCTTGTCGACCGCGTCCAGGGTCATCATGGCGCCCTTGTAGGTCGCGGCCTCGGTGTAGCGGAACGGATAGACCTTCCCGGCCTTCACCGCGGGCAGGTTCTTCCACAGTGGAGAGTCCAAAACGTACTGAACGGCGGGCGGGACGGAGCCGTCGGCCTTGACCGAATAGGTGATCGCGTCGGCCTCGGCGAACGCGGTCGGCAGTTCCTCGATGGACGGGTACTCGCTGACGTCCTTCGAACCGCCGCCCTTCTTCTTGACCTGGCCGTAGTAGTTCGCGCCGGCGTCCTGGGCGATGTTGGTGCCCCACGAGCCGTTGAACTCGCGCTGGAAGTTGCCCTTCGCGACCTCGCCGTACGCGCCGACGTGGCCGAGCTTCAGCTGCGGCAGCACGGCCTTGTACTTGGCGGCGACCTGATCGGCCTTGGCCTTGTACTCGGCCTGCGTGCGGTCGAAGTTCGCCAGCGCGCCCGCGGCGTCGGCCTGACGGCGGGACAGCTCACGCCACGCGGACGGGACCGTCGGGCCGATCGCCACCACCGGCGCCACGGCCTTGAGCCGGTTGACGTCGATGTCCTTCAGCACCGGCGCGGGCACGCCGATGACGATGAGGTCGGGCTTGGCGTTCGCGATAGCCTCGTAGTTCGTCTCGGCCGCCTGCTCCCCCGCGACCTTCTTGAGGCCGTCGTAGGTGGCCTTGTCCTCCGGGGTCATCAGCGGGATCCCGCGCGCCCACGTGGAAATCCCGACCAACGGCGCCCCGGCCTCGATCAGCGCGGGCACCGCGTACCCGGTGGCGACGACGCGCTGCGGCTTGGCGGGGATGGTGATCTGGCCGTTGTCCGCGGCGAAGACCCGCGTCCCGCCCCCGGCCGCCGGGGCACCGTTCGACGCGCAGCCGGTGACGGCCACGGTGAGCGACAGCGCCAAGGCGCCGAGGAGACGGAGTGAACGGCCAGCACGCATCTTTGTTTCCTTGGTCGATTTGTCCTCAGTGGACAGTTGGTCAGTGGTCATGGTGTTCCTCGTGGTCGTCGTCGAAGTCGGCGACACCGCGCTTCCAGTAGCCGGTGATGTCGTGATCACCCTTGGCCAGCCGCAGTTCGTCGCGCACCCAGCGGCGCAACGGCTTGAGCTGCCCGGCCTCGCCGGCGATCCAGACGTAGACCCGCTCGCCCTCGGGCACGGTGACGGCACGGACGGCGCGTTCCAGCTGATCGCCGGTGCCCGGCGGCCTGCCATCGCAGTACAGCCAGCGCACTTCGACGTCCTCGGGCGCGGAAAGCTCGATCTCGCACGAGGAATCGGGCACCTCGATGAATGCCCAGCCCGCCGCGGTGCGCGGCAGTTCTTCGAGCCAGCGCGCGATCGCGGGCAAGGCCGTGAGGTCGCCCGCGAGCAGGTAGCGGTCGTAGCTGTGCGGGACGATCAGCCCGCCGGGCGGTCCCGCGACATGGACGACCTCTCCCGGCTCGACGGCTCGTGCCCAGTCCGCGCCGAGACCGCCGTCGTGCAGCGCGACGTCGATGTCGAGTTCACCGGACACCGCGTCGTAGCGGCGCACGGTGTACTCCCGCGACGTCGGCGACGGACGCGGCCAGCGCAGCATCTGCCCGTCCTGCTCCGGCAGCCGGAGCATCCCGTCGGGCTCGGGGAAGAGCAGTTTGACGTGCTCGTCCGGCGAATGCGCCTCGAACCCCTCGACGCCGGAACCGCCCAGGGTGACCCGGACCAGCCCCGCGCCGACCATCGTGGTGCGCAGCACCTCGGCCGCGCGGATCCGGATCGGGTAGCCGACCTTCTCGGCGCTCGTGCCCGCCCGGACCTCCGCGATCCGTTCGTGGTGGCGATGCCGGTGATCGACGCGGCTCACGGCTTCTC
The DNA here is from genome assembly GCF_042739895.1 of Amycolatopsis sp. NPDC059021. Taxonomy (NCBI): domain Bacteria; kingdom Bacillati; phylum Actinomycetota; class Actinomycetes; order Pseudonocardiales; family Pseudonocardiaceae; genus Amycolatopsis; species Amycolatopsis sp. NPDC059021. Next base: position 19,900 of record NZ_JBHYIQ010000078.1, on the reverse strand, counting down.
CCCGGCCAGCAACGCCGTCCAGTGCCCGAGTTCGGGCCGCTCGGCCAGATCCGGGAACTCCAGGTTCGCCGCGCCCGCCGCGCGCCATCGTTCGATGAGGCTCATGATCCGCACGGAGTCCAGCCCGCGGTCGAGCAGGTTCTCCTCAGGCGACACCTCGGCGGGATCGCAGCCGAGCAGACCGGCGATGTCGGCGCGGATGCGGTCGGCGGACAGGGCGGGGATTTCGCTCATCGTGGTGCTCCTGCGGGGATCGGCGCCGTCAGCGCGGCCAGCGCGACGGCGGTGGTGGTGACGGCACCGCAGCGCTGCGCGACGTACTCGCAGGCCTGGTCGTGCCGCTCCCGGGAAAAATCGGCGACGGCGTCGGCGACCAGGAACGGCCGGACGTCGCGCATGAACGCCTCGACGGCGGTCGCCTGGCAGCCGATGTGCGCGTAGACACCGGTGATCAGCAGCTGATCGCGCCCCCGTGCGGCGAGCTGCTCGGCGAACGCGCTGCGCTGGAACGCGCTGTAACGCCATTTGGCCACCACGGTGTCACCCTCGGCCGGGGCGAGCTCGTCGACGATGTCCGCGGCGCGCGGGTCGGCGTCGATCACCGCGCCGATCCCGTCGCCCCAGAACTCGGTCAGCAGACCGCGGTCGGGAGCGTCCTGACGGCCCGGCTGCGCGGTGTAGAACACCGGGATCGCGCGCTCGCGGCACGCCGCGATGAGCGCGGCGATGTTCGCCGTCACCTCGGGCACCGGCGCGCCCGCGTACGGGGCGAGGAAGTACCGCTGCATGTCGTGGACCAGCAGCGCAGCCCGCACCGGATCGGGCGACCAGTCCACCCGCCCCGCGGGCAGCTCCGCCACGTCCGGCAGCGGATACGGCCGGATTTTCGGCAGGGACACCGACATCACCCCTTCTCGGCGAGGGCCGCCAGTGCCGCCCGCAGTTCGCGTTTGCTGGTCTTGCCGACGCCGGTCACCGGGAACGCGTCGACGACGAGGACGAGATCGGGCACCTTGAACGCCGCCACGCCCCGTTCCCGCACGAAGCGGCGCAGCTCGGGCGCCGTGGGCACGGAACCCGCGGTGGGCACCACGTAGGCACAGGTCCGCTCGCCCAGGTATTCGTCGGGCACCCCGACGACGGCCGCGTCGAGCACGTCCGGATGAGCCATCAGATGGTTCTCGACCTCTTCGGCCGCGAGCTTTTCGCCGCCCCGGTTGATCTGTTCCTTCGTCCGGCCGACGACCTCGACGTGCCCCGTCGGGCCGCGCCGTACCAGGTCGCCGGTCCGGTAGAAACCGTCCTCGGTGAACGCCGTCGCGTTGTGCGCGGCCGCGCGGTAGTAGCCGCGGATCGTGTAGGGGCCCCGGGTCAGCAACGCGCCGATCTCGCCTGGCGCCACCACGTCGCCGGAGGACGCCGCCGGGTTGTCCGGGTCGACGACGCGGATTTCGTCGTCGAGCGAGATGGGACGGCCTTGCGTACCAAGGACAAGCTCGTCGGGATCGTCGAGCCGGGTGTAGCAGACCAGGCCCTCGGCCATCCCGAACACCTGCTGCAGCCGGCAGCCCAGCGCGGGCCCGATGCGCTCGGCCAGCTCACGGCCGCATTTGGCGCCGCCGACCAGCAGAGTGTCCAAACTGGACAGATCGCGTCCGGTGCGTGCCGCGGCCTGCACCCAGGCGGCGGCCAGCGGCGGCACCACGCCGGTGATCGTCACCCGCTCGGACTCGATCAGCCGGAAAGCGGTGTCCGGATCGGGCCGGGGAGCCAGCACGCTCGCCGCGCCCGCGTGCAGCGCGCCGAGCACGCCCGGCGAGCTGAGCGGGTAGTTGTGCGACACCGGCAGCGCGGCCAGGTACACGCTTTCCGGGCGCAGCGCGCAGATGCGGGCGCTTTCCCGGACGCTGTAGAGGTAATCGTCGTGCGTGCGCGGGATGAGCTTCGGCAGCCCGGTGCTCCCGCCGGACAGCTGCAGGAACGCGACCCCCTCCGGATCGGGGTCGGGCAGCTCGCGGGGCGCGGTCGCGGCCAGGTCGTCGAACTCCGAAGACCCGACGATCAGCACCTGCCGCACCGACTCCACGTCGGCCGCCACGGCACGCGCGGTTGCCGCGTGGTCGTGCCGTTCGTGCTCCGCGACGGTGATGATCGCGGCCGCCTCGGTCTGCGTGGCGAAATGCCGCAGTTCGCTGTCCCGGTGCGCCGGCAGGGCGAACACCGGCCAGGCGCCCGCGCGCCATAACCCGAACACCACCGGCATGAAGTCCGGGATGTTCGGCAGCTGCAGCACCACCCGATCACCCGGCACGATCCCGGACTCGGCGAGGCCCGCCGCGATCCGGTGCGCGCGCTCGTCCAGTTCGGCGAACGTCCAGCGTTCGAGCCGCCCATCGCGCTCCCCCACGACCGCGGTGCGTTCGGCGTAGGCCGCCGTCACCGACGTCAGCAGTGCGCCGAAAGTCTGTCCCCGCCAGTAGCTGGACGCGCGATACCGGGCGGCGACCTCGGGCGGCCAGGCGACGTGGTCCGGACCCGCGTTCACGCCGCGCCCTCCAGTCCGAGCGCACGCAGCAGCGTACGGAATTTCGCGCTCGTCTCGGCGAGTTCGGCCTCCGGATCCGAACCCGCGACGATCCCGGCACCCGCGAAAAGCCGGACGGTGCGGTCACACACCTCGGCGCTGCGGATGGTCACCGCCCACTCGCCGTCACCGTCCACATCGGACCAGCCGACCAGTCCCGCGTAGTAGCCGCGATCCTCCGGTTCCAGCTCCGCGATCGCGGCGTAGGCGGGCGCGGTGGGCACGCCGCACACGGCGGGCGTCGGATGCAGCGCTTCGGCCAGCGCCAAGGAAGACGACCCGGGATCGGCGGGATTCCTGAGCCGTCCGGTGATCCGGCTCGACAGGTGCCACATCGTCGGGGTGCCGATCACCTCGGGTTCGGCGGGAACGTCGAGGTCCGCGCAGAACCGGCTCAGCACGTCGCCGACCTGCGCCGAGACGTGGGCGTGCTCGCGACGGTCCTTCGCCGACGCCAGCAGTGTCGCGATCCGCCGCCGGTTTTCGGCGTCGTCGGCCGAACGCGGCAGTGATCCCGCCAGCGGGTTGGCCACCACCGTGTCGCCACGCCGGGACACCAGCAACTCCGGGCTCGCCCCGGTGAGCGTGCGCGTGGCCGGGTCCCCCGCCGCCGTGACGTCGACGGCGAACGCGTACGCGGCGGGGTCCGCCCGCACCAGCCGGGTCAGCAACGACGGCACCGAGACCGGGGCGTCGGCCGTCAGCTCCAGGCCACGGGCGAGCACCACCTTGTCCAGCCCGCCCGCGCCGATGAGGTCGAGCGCGCCGCGGACGCCGTCCGCATACGCCCGCGGCTCGGGCCGCGGCGTCACCGACCACGTCGTCGCCCCGAACCCCGCCGGCGTGTCGGCGGCCGCGGAGCGTTCCGGCGCTCCCGCGCGCCGCACCACGGCGGGAATCACGAGGCTGGCTTCCGCGTCCGGCCGGAACCCGATCGCGCCGGCCACCACCGGCTCGGTGACGCCGAGTGCCTCCGCCTTCCCGAGCGCTTCGGCCGCCGCGTGGGACCAGGACCCCGTCCCCCGCCGGACGGACACGCGCACGCCGTCGGCGAGCAGCGATCCCCTCGGCGAGGAGAAGTAGAACGAGCCCGGCAGGTAGGCGGCGAGCAGATCGGCCGCCCGGTGTACGGGTCTCGGCCGGACCAACGCGGGTGAAGACACGTCGAGATTCCTTTCGGACATCGCGAAATCGGGGACCGGAACGGAAATCACACGATCAACGACCGAGCGTGACGAATTCCGGCGTGCGCGATCGCTCGCGATCGGGGAGCGGAAATCGTTGCCGGGCAAGCGCTCGAGACGCCTTCACGAAGGTTCGACCGCCCGGGTTCCACCGCATCGTCCGCTCCAAGATCGTCAATTGGTTAGGCTAACCTAATTCACAAACGGGACAGAAGTCCACCGTGTCGCGTGCGTGCCAGGTCACAACAGCCACCCGGCCAGGACCCCAGGCTCCCGCCACGATTAGGTTAACCTAACCAAAGTTGCCACGGTAGAGAGGTGTTCGAGATGGTGCCGCCGACACACGAAGACACGGGACTCGCGGGCAAGATCGCCGTGGTGACCGGGGCCGCCCGCGGGATCGGCGCCGCGGTCGTGGCGGGCCTCGTCCGCGCGGGCGCGACCGTCGCCGCGGTGGACATCGACGCCGACGGCCTGGCGGACTCCGCCGCGCGAATGGGCGCACAGGTTCACCCGTTTCCCGCGGATGTAAGCGATTCCGCGGCCGTGGCGCGGGTCGTCGATGCGGTGGAACGGGATCTCGGGCCGATCGGCGTCGGCGTCTCGGTGGCCGGGGTGCTGCGGCCGGGTTCGATCTGCGAAACCACCGACGAGGACTGGTCGAGGACGTTCGCGGTCAACACCACCGGCGTTTTCGTGGTACTGCGCGAGATCGCGCGCCGGATGGTCCCCCGCCGGGCCGGGACACTGGTCACCGTCGCCTCGAACGCCGCCGGGGTGCCCCGCATGGGCATGGGCGCCTACGCCGCGTCCAAGGCCGCCGCGACGATGCTGACCCGCTGTCTCGGGCTCGAGGTCGCCGGGCACGGGATCCGCTGCAACGTGGTCTCCCCCGGTTCGACCGACACGCCCATGCAGCGTCTACTGTGGACGGACGAGAACGACGCCGCCCGGGTGATCGCCGGTTCCCCCGAACAGTTCCGCGTCGGCATCCCCCTCGGCCGGATCGCCGACCCCGCCGACATCGCCGACGCCGTGCTCTTCCTGGCCTCCCCTCGCGCGCGGCACATCACCATGCAGGAGCTGTACGTCGACGGCGGGGCGACGCTGCGCGCGTGAGCAAACCGTTCCGTCAGGGCGCGGACAGCACGCGCTTGTGCAGAGCGGTGACCACCTGACGGGCGGACTCGAACGCACCGGCCTGCCACGAGAAGAGATAGGAGAGCCAGTCACCGGAGAAGTAGACGCGCCCCGCGGGCTGGTTGAGCAGCTGATAGGCCGGGGTACGGAAGGGCGGCATCGTCCACGCGGCCTCGATGTGCGGCACGCGGCGCCAGGCGACCGAGAACGAGCTGGCGAGTTCGGTCCGGAACTTCGCGCCGTGGATCTTCGCGCCCTGGGCCACCGCCAGGAGTTCGCGCTCCTTCGGGGAGAGCTTCTCGTACTTCTCGGCGGGTCCGTCGTCGGACTGGTAGCCGACGAGGATGCCGGTACGGCCGTGGTGCCCGTGGGACGGGTACCAGATCTCGCTGATGTCCAGATCGGTCCAGGTGATACCGCCGTAAATCCGGTGGTCGGTCTCCCACCAGCGGCTCGCGTAGTCCAGGCCGATCTTGCCCGCCACCACGCGGCGGTCGCGGTAGGTGGCGAGCGCGGCCTGCACCTCGGCACCGAGGTTGTGCGGGATCCCGGCGAGCAGATGCGGGGGCAGGGCCGCGACGCAGTAGTCGGCGGTCAGTTCCCGGTCGCGGCCGTCCGCCGTGCGGTAGGTGACCGCAACTCCCCGGTCACCGCCGGAGATCCGGGTGACCCGGCTGCCGGTGCGGATCCGCTCCCTGCCGATCGCCGTGGTCAGCGCACACGGGATCCGGTCCATGCCGCCGACCGGCTGGAACATGAGCATCGCCTGGTCGTAGTCGAGTTCCTCGAAGAAGTAGCGGCCCACCCCGCTGGCGAAGACCTCGGACAGCGACGGCACCGGGCCGAGTACCGTCCCCTCGTTCGCTCCGGCACCGGGATTCACCGAATAGCCCCGTCTGCTGCTTCCGGTGTACACCCGTCCCGTGCCCTTGTCGCCGATCACGCCCCACTCGTGCAGGAAATCGAGCAGCCGCTCCTTGTCGGCCGCGGTCAGTTCGGCGTCCAGCGCGCCGCGATCGGTCGCCTTGGCGAGCAGTTCGCTGACGTAGCCGTACACGTCCGCCTGCGCGGTCCGATGCCGCTGCGGGGCCTTCATCCCGGCGGATTCGTTGTAGCTGTAGGCATTCGCGTTGGTATTCGTGAACACCTCGACCGGCACCCCCAGTTCGCGGCAGTAGTCGAGGGTGACCATCCACTGCGCGATCCGCGCCGGGCCCGCGTTCAGATAGCCGTCGCCCGCGAACTTCGCCACCTGGGCGACGCCGCCGAGTTCGGTGTGTCCGGTGCCGTTCCGGACCGTGAAGTTCCGGCCGCCGATCCTGTTCTGCGCCTCCAGTACCGTGCAGTCGTACCCCGCCTTTCCGAGTTCGTAGGCGCAGGCCAGGCCCGTGATCCCGGCGCCGAGGATCACGACCTTCGCCGCGGCCCTGCCGGACAACGTGAAATCCGACTTCCGGGGTGCCTCAAAGGAATCGGCCCGCGCGGTCGGGGCCAGGCCCAGCGCCCCCATCGTCGCGAACATCGTGCCCGCCCCGCCCGCCGCACCCACCGCGGACAGGAACCGTCTTCTGCTGATCCCGGTGCGCCCCGCGTCGTCCGTCATCGACGATTCCCCCTCTTTTGCGAATTCCCCCGGTAATCGGAGGAGAACATACCGTCGGCGCCGAATATCGGTCCAGCGAAAGACAATTCCCGCCGAACAGTGCTCCGTTCGCCGCACCCGGCTCGCCGGAAATTGTCGGTGCCGTCTGGTTCCCTTGGCCCATGACGACTTCCGTGCTGCACTCCCCGCCCGCCCGTATCCATCGCCAGGACGTCACCGTGCTGGAACAGACCACCGCCGACGAGCTGCCCCGGATCCAGGAACTCTGGCCGTCCTTCGAGCGGCTCGTCGGGCTGCGCGGGCGCAAGACGTACGCCCGGATCGACGAACGCGCGGGCACCTACACCGTGTGCACGCCGGTCAAGCCGGAGGACCGGCCGGACAGCTTCGGCCTGCGGACCGGTGTCCTGCCCGGCGGCCGGTACCTGCGCGGGAGCCTCGTCGGCGAACCACCCGGGATCTACGAACGGATCGGTGCCGGGATGGCCGAACTCCAGGCGGCCGCGGAAGCCGACGAAACACGGCCGCTCGTCGAGTTCTACCGCAGGCACGACCACATCGAGCTGTGGCTGCCGATCCGGTCAGGACACTAGAACACCTGCCGCAGATCGGCCGCCACCACCAGCGGACTGCGCCACGCGCCCCGGCAGGACCGTTCCCACTCCGCGTCGGTGACCGGCCCGAAGGACACCAGGTGAGTCAGCACCAGATTGCCCGCCTTCGCTTCCAGCGCCACGTTCGCGACCTGTTCGTTCGTGGTGTGCGAGGCCAGGAGATGCTCCTTCAGCCGCGTCTCGGTGGGTTGCGCGGCCAGCAGTTTGTCCAGCGACGGCAGGTGAAGCACCTCGTGCACGAGCCAGTCCGCGCCCTGGGCCAGGCGGACGACGGCGTCGAACGGGGTGGTGTCGCCGGAAAACACGACCGAGCCGTACCGGGTGTCGAAGCGCAGCGCGTACGACTCGGTGACCGGCGGGTGGTTGTTCCGCGCGGCCGTGACCCGTACCAGCTCGTCCCGGTAGACCTCGCCGTCGCCGGCGAACTCCCGCGCCTCGGCGAGCCCGCGCGGATCCGGCAGGCCCTGGTCGGCGATCCGGAGGTCGATGTCGAAGCGGTTCATCGCCAGATAGCCCGCCAGCATGTCCTTCATGCCCGGCGGCGCGTGGAAACCGATCCGGTGCGTGAGGTTCGCGTTCCAGGCCGCGTTCAGCAGGTTCCCGAACTCCAGGTTGTGGTCGGAATGGTGATGCGTGATGAACACCGCGCGCACGGCGGACAATTCGAGCCCGGCGAGCACGAGCTGACGGCTCACGCCCATCCCGCAGTCCACCACGTAGACCACGCCGTCGACGATCAGCGCGTTGGCCGGGTTGCTCCGGTCGGACCGCAGGGTCGGACCGCCCTTCGTCCCCAGGGTCACCAGGTGCATCCCGGTCTTCGGGACCGGCGGGGTCCCCGACGGCCGCTGCTGCTGTCGTTCGGAGGGCGAACAAGCGCCGAGCGCGAGCAGCCCGGACGCGACACCCCCGCCCAGGATTCCCCGCCGTGACAAGGCTTTCCGCCGTCCCATGCGCACTCCTCGACGTTCACCGGGTGGCCGTATCCGTCAACTGGGCCACCGCGAGTTCGGTTTCCCGGAACGAAGCGGGCGAGACCGCCCGCCACACCGCCGCGGTCGCGGCGAACTGCACGAACGCCGCCATCACCCACACACCCCGCAGCGTCCAGTGCGCGGCGACGAAACCCCCGGCCAGCGCGCCCAGCGGGGTCAGGCCCCAGGCCAGCGCGCGGTGACTGGTCAGCACCCTGCCGAGCAGGGCGGGCGGGGTGAACCGCTGCCGGACCGACTGCGAGCACACGTTCCACACCAGCACCGTGGCGGTCAGGAACACCAGGACGAGCCCGATGGCCACCGGCCACGGCGGCAGGACGGCGATCAGCACCATCACCACGACGTTGGCGGCCTGGCCGAACCGCATCGACCACGAGTACCCCAGGCGTTCGACGACACGCTGGACCACGAACGACGACACGACCCAGCCGACCGCCATACAGGCGAGCAGTACCCCGTACCCGACGGCGCCGACGTGCAGCACCTGCGTCGCGTAGAGCACGAACATCGCGTTGGACGCGCTCGCCGCGAACGAACCGAGCGCGACGCTGATCGTCACCGATCGCAACAGCGGCGTGCCGACCAGGTACCGCAGCCCCGCCCCGATGCCCCGCAGCGGATGCACTCCCGACACCGGCGCGGGAGCCGAACGCATTCCCCGCGCCAGCACGAACGCCGCCACCGCGAACGCGCCGGCCAGCCACGCGGGCAGGCCGGCGCCGAGCGACAGCAGCAGCCCGGTCACCGGCGGGACGATGAACTGGACGACACCGCGGTCGATCACCTGCAGGCGCGCGTTGGCCGAGGCGAGCTTCTCCGGCGCCACGATCTCCGGTACCAGCGCGCCACTGGCGCCGTCGCCGAGCACCTGCGCCGAGGTGATCACGAACGCGACCGTCATCAGCACCGGCAGGCTCAGCAGGCCCGCCGAACCGGACACGGCCAGCGCGAGCGCCGCGGCCACCTGGACCGCATACGCCCACGCGAGCACCGTGGTCCGCCGGAACCGGTCGATCACCACACCGGCGAGCAGCGAGAACAGCAGCCACGGCGCCTGGCCGACGACGTTGACCAGCGAGACCTGACGCGGGTCCGTCGTGATCGACACCGCCAGCAGCGGCAACGCGGCCAGCAACAGCCCTTCGCACGCCGAACCGGACACCGCCACCGCCTGCATGCGCACCCACCTGCCCGTCCCCGCCATGATCGCCAGTCTGCCGAACCCCGGCACGCGGGCGAACAGGTTTTCGCGTACTCCCCCGGATGGCTCAGCCCCATCGGAGGGTCCACAGTGGACGGCGGCCGCCCCGCGCGGCGAACAGCGCTATCGTCGGGGTGGACGGACCGGACCGGAAACGGAGCAGACGATGAGCGAGAACGACGCCGGGCGCCAGGACGCGGCGGCACTGCCCTCCTCCGGCACCCCGGAGATCCCCGAACCGGACTACACCGAAGCGGGAGTGCCGGGCTTCGACTACGTGCGGGACCGGATCGAGAAGCGGTACACCACCGCGATCGGCTCGACCGAGCTCGCCGGGATCGGCGGCGAGGAAACCGTCGAAACGCTGGACAAGAAGATCGCCGAACGGGACGAGGCCGCCAAGGACAAGCTGGCCGAGATCCGCAGGCAGCTGCGCGGCGAGTAACCCTCAGCCGTCGAGCTCGCCGGCCCGGACCCCCAGCCCGGTGAGGAACGCGGTCGCGGCGGGCGTGCGGCTGAACCGGCTCCACACCAGGTATTCGACCCGGCCCGGCGCGTCGGTCACCGGGACGGTGACCACGCCGCTGAGCCGGGGTGTGTAGGTCGACGGGAGCATGGCGACGCCGAGACCCTGCTGGATGAGCCGGGCCATGAGATCCGCGGCGGTCACCTCGAGGGCGACGTCGCGGGTCAGCCCGGCGGCGGCGAACGCCTGGTCCGACTGCGCCCGGCCCGCCGTCCCCGCCGGGAAGTCCACGAACACCTCGGCGGACAGCCTGCGCAGGTCGACGTCCGCTTCCCCGGCGAGCGCGTGCTCCGGCGGGACGACGGCGACGAGACGATCGCGGGCCAGTTCGTGGGTGTGGACGCCTTCGGGTCGCGCGGTGGTGGGCAGGCCGAGAAAGGCGGCGTCGAGCGTGCCCTGCTTGACCTGCTCGACGAGTTCCTCACTGGCGCCGACCCGGAGACCGATGCGCACCCGCGGATAGCTTCCGCAGAACTCGCGCAGCACGGCCGGGATGTCCACGGCCGCGACGGTGGGGATCACGCCGACGGTGAGCCGTCCCCGCACCTCGCCGACCGCGGCGGCCACCTCGGCGGCGGCACGTTCGGCGGCGTCCAGGCACTGGCGGGCGGCGGGCAGGAAGGCCGCCCCGGCCGCGGTGAGCCGCACCCGGCGGCTGGTGCGGTCGAAGAGCCGGGCCCCGAGTTCCCGTTCCAGGCGCGCGATCTGGTGACTGAGCGCCGATTGGACGACGAGGCAGCGCTCGGCGGCGCGGGTGAAGCTGGTCGTCTCGGCGACGGCGACGACGTACCGCATCTGCTGGAGTTCCACGGATCTATCGTGCATCACGATCGATCCGGTGACAAACATGTATTGGACTCATCATGCCTGGTCAGCTGAGACTGGGAGCATGCGAAACCAGACGATCTCCCCCGCCTCGGGCGGCGTGCTCGCCCGTACCGCGATGACCGCGTTCGCCCCGATGGTGTGGGGCACGACCTACGTGGTCACCACCGAACTCCTCCCGCCGGGACACCCGCTGTTCGCCGGGCTCCTGCGCGCGTTGCCCGCCGGGCTGATCACGCTGGCGTTCACCCGGGTCCTGCCGCGCGGAACGTGGTGGCTGAAGGCGGCGGTGCTCGGCGTGCTGAACATCGGGCTGTTCTTCCCGCTGCTGTTCACCGCGGCCGAACGCCTGCCGGGCGGCGTCGCCGCCACGCTGGGCGCGACGCAGCCGATGATCGTCGCCGTTCTGGCCGTGCTCATCCTGCGCGAGCGCCCCTCCGGCAGGCGGTTCGTGTGGGGCGCTGTCGGCGTCGTCGGGGTCGGTCTCGTGGTGATCGGGCCGAACGCGGCATTCGACTTCGCCGGGATCGTGGCCGGCCTCGGCGGCGCGGCCTCGATGGCGCTCGGGATCACCCTCACCAAACGCTGGGGACGGCCCGAGGGCGTCGGCCCGACCGCGTTCGCCGGCTGGCAGCTCACCGCGGGCGGCCTGTTCCTGCTGCCCGTCACGTTCCTCGTCGAGGGCGCGCCGCCCGCGATCGACGGAGGTGCGGCGCTCGGCTACCTGTGGCTCGGCCTGATCGGCGGGCTGCTGTCCTACGTGCTGTGGTTCCGCGGCATCACCACGTTGCCGGTCAACTCGGTCGCCGTCCTCGGGCTGCTCTCGCCGATGGTCGCCGCACTGCTCGGCGCGCTCGTGCTCGGCCAGACGCTCGGCCCGGTCCAGCTCGTGGGTTTCGCGCTCGCACTCGCCTCGATCGTCGCGGCACAGCTCGCCCCGCGCACTCGTCCGGACGCGCCGGTGCGCGACCTGGTCACGGAAGGGACCGTCCGATGAGGATCGTCGTCATCGGCGCGAACGGCATGGTCGGTTCGCGCGTCGCCGGGGAAGCCACCCGCCGGAGTCATCGGACCACCGCGGTCTTCCGCGGCGAACCGCCCGCTTCGCTGCCCGCCGGGATCACCGCCGCCCAAGGTGACGCGACCGACCGCGACCGTATGCGTGGCCTGTTCACCGGCGCCGACGCCGTCGTCGCGGCGACCCGTCCCGCACCCGGGCACGAGAACATGGCCGCGCCGACCACGACGGCGCTCCTGGACGCCGCCTCGGCGGCGGGCACCCGGCTCCTCCTCGTCGGCGGCGCCGGTCCACTGTGGACTCCGGGGCGGCCGGGCCTCGCGGTGCTCGACAACCCGGACTACGTACCCGTCGCGTGGCGCGCCATCGCCGCGGCCAGCGTCGCGCAACTGGACGCCTGCCGGGCGCATTCCGCGGACTGGATCTACCTCAGCCCGCCCGCGCTCCTCGAACCCGGGCCACGCACCGGAACCTACCGGCGCGGCGGCACGACGCTCGTCACGACCGCGGACGGCACGTCCCGGATCTCCGCGGAGGATCTCGCCGTCGCCGTGCTCGACGAACTCGAAAACCCCGGTGAGGACAGGCATTTCACCGTCGGCTACTGAACTCCGCCCGGATCCTCTTCGGACGGCAAGACCAGACGGCGGATCTCGGCGGCGATGAGGCCGGGTTCGGTCGCCGGCACCATGTGCCCCGATTCCCTGGCGTGGACGTGCCTGCCGCGGGCCGACCGCGTCGCGCGGTACTCGTGGGACGCGGTCGCCGCGTCCCGGACCCGCCCGCCCATCCCCGGCGAGGTCAGCGCGCCGGAGATCACCGTGACCGGAATGCCGGGCAGCTCCGGCGGATTTTCCCGCAACGCCAGCAGATCCGGGACCACCGAGGCCAGTTCGGCGGCACGGGTGCGCAGGGTGCCGACGGTGAACCCTTCCGCTCGCATGTCGCGTCGGGCGTCCTCCGGCAACGCCGCGAGCAGCCCGCGATAGGCGAACCCCAGCAACCCGGCGCGAGCCAGCGTCGAGCTGACCACCTGCCCGATCTTCTCGGCCCGGCGCAGGGCGGGGCGGAAAAGGAGGTCGCAGGACTCGTCGCTCGGATCGACCAGCACCAGCCCCGCGATCCGGCCGGGCCGGGCCCCCGCGGCGAGCCGCACGATCGGGCCGCCCCAGCTGTGCCCGGCAAGGACGAACGGCCCCGGTCCGAGATGGTCGAGCAGCTCGCCCAGATCCGCGGCCAGCCGGCCGACCGGCCGCGGCCGCGGATCGGGTGCGCTGCGGCCGAGCCCGCTGCGGTCGTAGACCACCGCGGGAGCCCATTCGGCCACCGCCGCCTGGACCGGCGCCCAGTACGACCGGCTCGCGGCGAGGCCGCCCTCGAAGACCACGGTCGGCACGCGGGCATCCGGCGGACCGGGAAGGCGCATGAAGAACAACTCGCGTCCGTCCCGGGTCGGTGCGGTTCCCGCGGTTCCCTGACTGTGCCGCACCTGCTTCACGCTCCCTCTCCCGGATTCCGAGCTACCCAGGAGAGGCTAACCTGATCTCCGTTCTCTTCCTTCGCGTGTCGGCTTCCGGTCAGCGGATCACTCCACCGCGACGGAATCGATGGGCCTGCTCCTCAGTGCCAGCAGGCTGGGGACATAGGTCGCGAGGACGGTGAGGGCGACGGTGAATCCGGCGACGGCGAGATAGATCCAGACCGGCCCGCTCGGCAGCACCGTGTCGAAGCGGGCGATGAGGAACGGCAGCAGGCCGACCAGTCCGGCGAGGGTGCCGAGAATGACGCCGCCGAGCGCGACGATGAGGCTCTCGGCGCCCGCCATGCGCAGGACCTGGTGCCGGGTGAAACCGGCGAGGCGTTGCAGGCCGAACTCGCGGCGGCGGCGTGCGGTCGCGGTGGTGAGCGCGTTGGCCGCGGCGAGCGCGCCGTAGCTGATGACCACCCCGACCACCAGGTAGATGGCCAGCACCTGGACGTTGAAGCCCTCCGAGTACGACTCCGCGAGCACCTCGCGGTCGGCCACCACGGCGCCGGGAACCGAACCGGCCCATGTGGACAGTGCGGCGGTGAGAGCCGCGGTGCTCACCCCCGGCTCGGCCCGCACCATGATGGTCGTGGGGCGGCCGGCGGTGGTGTGGGCGGCGAGCAGGTCGGCCGGGACGAGGATGCGCTCGAACGTCGGCTTGGCCGTGAAGAGGGCGACCACGCGCGCGTCCACCCGGGCACCGTCGCCGAGATGGAGGGTGATCGTGTCGCCGACGGTGCGATGGAGGGCGTCCGCGTGTGCCTGCGACAGGGCCACCGTGTTACCGCTGAGCCCGGTCAAGGTGCCCGCGGTCAGGTCGACCGCGGTCGTGTCGAGCGCGCCCTTCGCGGTGATGCCCTGCAGCTGCCAGCCCTCCCCGGTCTGTTCGGTGTCCGCCGGGCTTTCGACGTAACCGACGCTGGTCACGAACTCCGACGCGGCGGCCACGCCCGGTATCCGGTTCACCTCGTCGAGGGCGCCGTCGGCGAAACCACCCGCCGGCGCCGTGATCGCGGCGTCGGCACGCAGGTTCTCCGTGTAGATCGTCTTGGCCATGACGACTTCGCTCGTACCCATGTACAGATCCGCGGTGGCGACGCCGATGAGCAGCATGACCGGCGTGAGCACCCCGACGGTGCGGGCCACCCGGACCTTGGTGTTCAGCGCCGCCATCCGGCCGGCGACGCCGCCGATGACCCGCACCGGCCACGCCACCACCCGCAGCACCGGGCGCAGCACGACCGGGCCGAGCAGGGCAAGGCCGAGGACGAACATGATCGTCGTCGAACCCGCCGTGCTCGCCGAGAGCGGGCCCTTCAGGAACACCATCGTGGTGACGATCAGCGAGATGCACGACGTGAAGCTGAGCGCCGCGAGCACGATGCGCAGCTTGCCGATCGAGCGCTGCGGCTGCTCCACCTCGCCGAGTGCCTCGGTGGGGCGGATGCTGACCGCGCGGCGGGAGGCGATGTAGGCGGAGACGACCGTCGCGACGACCGCCACGAGCGCGGTGACCAGGACCGGCAGCCAGCTGTGCTGGAACCGCATCTGCGGCGCGGCCACGTCACCGGTGACGAGCCGGTCGAAGATCCACCGGCTCAGGTACGGGCTCGGCAGCACGGCGAGCGCGGTGGCGACCAGCGACAGCAGCACGGTTTCCACGAGGATCATCCGCCGCAGTTGTCCCGGGGTCGCGCCGACGGCGCGCAGCAGCGCCATCTCACGGTGACGCTGTTGCACGGCGAGCGACAGCGGGGAGGCGACACCGAGGATGGCGACCACGAGGACCATCGCGCCGAAGACGGCCGCGACGATCTGCAGGCCGATGGTCCGGCTCTGCGCGTTCGGGAACTCGGCCAGGCCCCGTTCGTCACCGGTACGCACGACCGCCTTGGCGTCCCGGACGGCCGAGCCGACCGCACGCTCCAGGGCCGTCTGGTCCGCCCCGGGAGCGGGCAGCACCGCGATGGCGTCGACCTTGCCCGCGGCGGGCAGCGCGGCCAGCGCCTCCCGCTCGGGCAGGAAGAACGTTTCGGTGGCGGCGACGCCGGTGGCCGTGGCGGTGCCGGAAACCTTCACCGTGGCGGTCTTGCCGCCGGTCGTCATGGTGACGGTGTCCCCGACGCCCGCGTGGAGGTGCTCGGCCAGCGCGGCCGTCAGGACCACCTCGTCCGGCCGCGGTGCCCCACCTGCGACGAGCGTGTACGGCGCCAGCCCCGCGGTCGCCCACGAGTGGCCGGAAACGGGCACCGTCGTGTCCCGTGTGGACAGTGCGGAACCGAACGAGACATCCGGCACCGCGCCGGCCACCCCCGGCACGGCGGCGATGGTGCCGGCCAGCCCGGCGTCGAGCCGGACCCGCTCGGTCAGTGTCCCGCTGTCGCCCGCCGGGAGGGTGTATTCCTGATCGCCGGACACCACCAGCGGAGCCCCGGCCAGCCGCTGCGGCGGGACCGCGGCGCGCACACCGGTCTCCAGCAGGCCGCCCCAGGCCATGATGAGCAGCGAGCCGAGGATCATCGCCACGAAACTGGCGAGAAAACCGGTCCACCGGAAACGCAGCGTGCGCAGCACGAGCCGGATCATCATGCCATCCTCCCGGGGGGAACGCCCTGAGCCGTCCTGCGGCTGTAGAACCCGAGCCGTGTCAACCGGTCCGCCACCACGTCGACCGTCGGCGCGGTCAGCTCTCCCGCGACCTGGCCGTCGGCGAGGAACACGACGCGGTCGGTGTAGGAAGCGGCCACCGGATCGTGGGTGACCATGACGACGGTCTGCTGTTCCTCGCGCACCGCCTCCCGCAGCAGCGTCAGTACCTCGCCCGCGGTCCTGCTGTCCAGCGCGCCGGTCGGCTCGTCCGCGAAGATGACGTCGGGCCTGGTGATCAGGGCACGGGCGATCGCCACGCGCTGCTGCTGGCCGCCGGAAAGCTGACTGGGCAAGTGATCGAGGCGGTTGCCCAGTCCCACCCGTTCCAGTCCGCGTCTGACCAGCGACGGATCGGCTCCGCGCCCGGCCAGCTCCAACGGCAGGGCCACGTTCTGCGCGGCGGTGAGCGCGGGGAGCAGGTTGAATGCCTGGAAGACGAACCCGATCCGGTCCCGGCGCAGCTTGGTCAGCGCGGTCTCCGGCAGTGTCGTCAGTTCCACGTCCTTGAGCATGACCGAGCCCGACGTGGGACGGTCCAGCCCGGCCGCGCAGTGCAGCAGCGTGCTCTTGCCGGAGCCGGACGGCCCCATCACGGCCATGAATGTGCGGGCGGGCAGATCCATCGTGACACCGTCGAGCGCTACGACCGCGTTGCCGCCTCCGCCATAACGCTTGTACACCTTGGACAACCGCGCGACCGTGTCTACCGCGTAGCCGCCGGAAACGTTCATGACTTGCGTTCCCCCCAACCTGGTCTGGTTTTCGTGAAGTTCTCTGTCCTATTCAGACTTTCGTGTGGTCCGGCGGTTCTTGCGGCGCAGCGCCAGGACATACGTCTCCATCCCGTCGAGCAGGCGCTGCAGGCCGAACTCCACGGCGGGCCACACGTCGGAACCTTCCAAAGCGCCTTCCTCGGCGCCGTCGCCTGCCGCCCCGTCCTCCGGGAAGTGCTCACGCACGAGCTCGGCGAGCGTCGGATACTCGTCCTGGTTCAGGATCGCGTCGAGAACCTGGGTGTACCCGAGGCTCATCGGCACCAGATCGGCGGACAACCGGGCCAGGTCACGGACCGCGCTGGAGACGAACATGGTCAGCGGGACCACGTCCCGGTGCGGGATACCGACTCCCCACAGCGATTTGATCAGTGCCTCGAACCAGGCGAGCTGATTGGGGCCGATCGGGGGATTCCGGATCTGCACCTCCGGCAACCACGGATGCAGCTGGTACACCGCCCAGAGTTCACGCACCCATTGCTCGACCCCGGCTCGCCAGTCGCCGTCCCGGACCTCCGTTCCGGACGGGCGGCCGCTCGCGGTGTCCACCATGAGGTCGAGCAGCTGCGTCTTGCCCGGCACGTAGCGGTACAGCGACATGGTGGAGAATCCGAGGTCCGTCGCGACCCGCTGCATCGACAACGCGTCCAGCCCCTCGGCGTCCACGATGCGGATACTGATGTCGATGATCTTCTCGAGGCTCAGCCCCGGCCGCGTGCCGCTGCCGGCACGTTGCCTGTTGGGCCACAACAGATCCAGACTGCGATCGACGTCATCGACATTGTTTTCCGCTGGCAATCCAGCACCACCCATCGAGCAATTGTCATCGAGCGATTGTGTACGTCATGCACAAGATGTGTACAGACTACACAAACTGGCGTATGTTGTACACATCACGCCCGCAGACCTCTTCGCGAGACCGGCGTCCAGCCGATCACCGGGCACTCAGGGGGAAGGGAAATCATGGCTGAAGACCGCTATCCCATCCAGCTTCAGGGGGTCGGCAAGTCGTTCGGCAGCGTCCAGGTGCTGCGCGGAATCGACCTGACCGTCCCCCGCGGCACCATGTTCGCCCTGCTCGGGCCGAACGGCGCCGGGAAGACCACGCTGGTCCGCATCCTGACCACCCTGCTCGACCTCGACGGGGGCACGGCCAGGATCAACGGCTGCGACGTGGCCACCCAGCCGGCCGCCGTCCGCCGGTCGCTGGGCCTCACCGGCCAGTACGCCGCCGTGGACAAACTGCTCACCGGCCGGGAAAACCTGATCATGATGGGCAGGCTCTACCGGCTGCGCCGTGCCGAGGCCATCGCCCGCGCCGAAGAGCTGCTGGAGCAGTTCGATCTGCGGGACGCGGCGCGCCGGCGGGTGAAGACGTACTCCGGCGGCATGCGCCGCAGGCTGGATCTCGCGATCAGCCTGATCGCCGCGCCGCCGATCGTCTTCCTGGACGAGCCGACCACCGGCCTGGACCCCCGGGGCCGCGCGACGATGTGGGACGCCATCCGGATGCTGCTCCGTGACGGCGTGACCATCTTCCTCACCACACAGTATCTGGAGGAAGCCGATCAGCTGGCGGACAACGTCGGCGTGCTGGACGGCGGCCGGATCATCGCCGAGGGCACGCCGCAGCGGCTCAAGCACCAGGTCGGTGCGGAACGGCTGGAGCTGGGCTTCGCCGACGACGCGACCTTGCGCGCGGCCATGACGGCGATCGAGGGCCAGGGTGTGCCGCAGGAGGACAAGCAGCACACGCTCAGCCTCCCGCTGCACGACGCGCGGCATCTGAAGTCGCTCCTCGACCGGCTCGAATCGTCCGATGTGGACATCAAGACCATCGCCATCGCGCAGCCGACACTCGACGACGTCTTCCTCACCCTGACCGGCAAGACGCACACCGACACCGAGGAGGCGGGCCTTCCCGCCGCGGAGAGGGTGAACTCCTGATGACGACGGCAGTCACGGCGGGCGGATCGAGGCTGGGCTGGGCCCTCAACGACACGATCGTGCTGATCGGCCGCAGTATCAAGCACATCACCCGCAATCCCGAGCAGATCGTCGTGGCCACCCTGCTGCCACTGGTGCAGTTGCTGGTGTTCCGCTATCTGTTCGGCGGAGCCATCAACACCGGTGAGGTCGGCTACGCGAGCTACGTCATCGCGGGCCTGGTCGTCATCAGCGTCGCCTTCAACGTCTCGCACACCGCGCTGAGCGTGTCCAACGACCTGGCCGAGGGCATCGTCGAGCGGTTCCGGTCCATGCCGGTGATCAGCACCGGAGTACTGACCAGCCATGTCGTGGCGTCGATGCTCCGGCACGTCATTTCGATTGCCGTCATCGTTCTCGTCGGCCTCGTCATCGGATTCGAACCGCGCGCCGGCCTCACCGGCTGGCTGGGCGCGCTCGGCCTGCTGCTGTTGTTCGCGCTCGCGGTGTCGTGGCTCGGCGTCATTTTCGCGGTGGTCACGAAATCGCCGGAGGGCGCGACCGGGCTGAGCCTGATCATCGTGTTCGTACCGTACGCCAGCAGCGCGTTCGTACCGCCGTCGACCATGCCCGCGATCCTGCGCGGCATCGTGGACAACCAGCCGATGACGCCGCTCATCGACTCGGTCCGCGGCCTGCTGCTCGCTATGCCGATCGGCGGCTCCGGCTGGCTCGCCGTGGCGTGGTGGACCGGCATCCTGCTGGTCAGCATCCCGGTGTCGGCGGTGCTGTTCCGCCGTCGTCCCCTGCAATGAGGACCCTCGCCCTCCCGGACGGCCGGATGGTGTCCTGCACCAACGAGTTCACCGCGGCCGGAGTGCTCAAGGAGTTCACCGACGGCGAGTACGCCCGGTGCCTGGAGCACCTGCGTCCCGGCGACACGATCATCGACGTCGGTGGCCACGTGGGACTGACCGCGCTGCTGATCGCCGGCCACGTTCCGGGCGCCCGTGTCATCGCCTGCGAACCCGCCCCACCCACGTTTGCCTGCCTGCGGCGCAACTTCGCGCGGCATCTGCCCGGCAGTGTGGCGGTGAACGCCGCCGTCGGCGCCGAACCGGGCACCGCCGTGCTCACCTACTACCCGCACAGCGAGGTCATGACCACGCTGCACGTGAACGAGGCCGACGACCACCGCAACATGGAGGCCGCGCTCACCGGTTTCGGCGTGACCGACGCCGGCGAGGGGGGGGGGGGGGGGTTTACGGACCCCGGGGGGGCGGGGGGTGGGGGGGGGGGGGGTGTTATAAAATAAGAAACTCGCGCGGCGGCAA
>NZ_JBHYIQ010000077.1:0-51718 GCF_042739895.1 Amycolatopsis sp. NPDC059021 | reverse complement strand
GGTGTGGGTCTGAGACACTCTCGCGCTCGTGGTGGCTGTCCCCCCCCGGGGCGGCCCCGGGGGGGCGCGCGGCGCGCTCCCGCTTCCTGGGGGGGCCGCGGGGGGCGGCCGGGCCCGCCGGGCCATCGGCGTCACGCGGGGCGCCCGGTCCGGCCGGACCGCCGGCACCACCCGGAGCCACCGGACAGGCCGGCCCCGCCGGGTCCACCGGACAGTCAGGGCCTGCCGGTCCTTCGGGCGTTCCGGGCGCGACCGGACCGTCGGCACCTCCCGGAGCGACCGGCGCCACGGGCCCGGCCGGACCCGCGGGCCCCGCCGGGCCACCGGGACCCGCCGGTCCCGCGGGACCGCGCGGCCCGGCCGGACCTGCCGGGCCGGCGGGCCCGCCGGGACCTCCCGGTCCGCCGGGCGGATCCGGCGGTGGCGGGTAGCCCGGATGGCCGCGCGTCTGTCTCTCACGATGATCGTGCGGGACGAGGAGGCCCTGCTCGGGCGTGTCCTGCGCGACGCGGCCGGTTTCTGCGACGAAATGGTCGTCGTGGACACCGGCTCGCGGGATCGGACCCGCCGGATCGCGCGTGAAGCGGGCGCCCGGGTTCTCGACGTCGGCTGGGACGACGACTTCGCGGCCGCGCGGAACGTCTCCCTCGACGCCTGCACGGGAGACTGGGTGCTGTGGCTCGACGCCGACGACGTCGTGCCGCCCGGCGTGCAAGCGGCGCTGCGCGGCGCGAAACAGGAAATCCTGACCGGGGAACTGGACGCCGTCACCACGCCGTACCACTACGCTTTCGACGCCGACACCGGCGCGTGTCTCCACACTTTCCCGCGTGAGCGGCTCGCCCGCAGGGTGGCGGGCCTGCGCTGGACGGGCGCGGTGCACGAATTCCTCGACATACCGGGAAATCGCGTGCTGTACCGCGCGGATCTCGCCGTCGAACACCGTCCGGACCCGGCGAAGCGCGCCGCGAAGAGCAGCCGGAATCTCCGCATCATCGAGCGAATGGTGCGCGAGGGCGACCATTCGTCACGCACGCGGTACTACCACGCCTGCGAACTCCGTGATGCCGGACGCCACGCCGAAGCTCTCGACGCCTACACGGCGTACTTCCGAAATCCCGGCAAGGAGTGGGAGCAGTACACGGCGCGGCTCAGCGCCGCTGAATGCGCCGGAAAGCTCGGCCGCACCGGCGAAGCGGCCGAGCAGCTGCACGCGGCCTTGCGGTTGGACCCTTCGCGGGCGGAGGCATTCCTCCGGCTCGGCCTGCCGCATTTCGAACGCGGGGAATGGGCGAAAGCGCTGCCCTTCTACGCTGCCGCGTCGACCGTGGAGACACCTGTCACGGGGTTCGTCTCCCCTCCCGATTACGGGTGGCGGCCGTGGGACTACCTGAGCGTCTGCCTTGCCCGGCTCGGCAGGCACGAGGACAGCATCGCGGCCGCGGTCACCTCGCTCGAGGCCGGGAATCCCGAGCGGGAACGGCTGCTGGCGAACATCCGGTGGTCGGCGGACCGGCTCCCGCGACGGCAGGAGTAGCCCGGCGTCAGAAGTGGAAGATTCCCGTGAACAGCGCGGGGGAGGCGGCCAGCAGGCTGAACCGGATCCAGCGGCCGGCGATCCCGGCGGTGAGGAAGGTCGCCAGCCGCATCCGGACCAGCCCGGCCAGCACGCTCGTCGCCATGAACGGCGGCAGCCCGACGATCGAACTCACCCCGTAGGTCCCGGCCATCCAGTGCGGGTGCCGGTGACAGCGCTCGCGCAGCGCGTCGAGCCAGCCGCGGATCCGCTTCGTGCGCATCCGCCAGCGGTCGCGCCGCGGCGAGGGCGGGCGTTCGCGGTGCAGCCGGTCGTGCAGGAACCGGGGCAGTTTGATCGAACCGCGCGCGGCGAGGAAATACAGCAGTTTCCCGGCGATCTGGCCGACCGCGACGACCGCGCCCAGCGCCAGCCAGTGCAGGTCCGGATGGCTCGCGACCAGCCCCAGCAGGAACACCTCGACATTGATCAGCGGGACGATCGCCGAGCCGAACGCGACGCCGAGCGTCACGAGCAGCCAGCCGATCATCATGCCTCCGGGATTGGGACGTCAGTCCAAGCTAGCGCAGATTCGGCGGAGCATACGGCAGGCCGACGTGACGGTGACCGGTCCGGGCAACGATTGCTGTTGCTGATCGTGACCTGGACATCGGTTCCAGTGAAGGCACGACGTCGAGGTCGTTCGGTCCTCATGTTTGTCCGACAGTGCCCCAGCCGGCTCGTTCGGCTACTCGCCGCGCCGCCGGTTCCTCTACATTCCGACCCTAGATGCGTTTGCACCTAGGGTCAGAAGGGGCACGATGAAGCTTGAGTTCCCCCTGCTGGGACTCCTGGCGGCGCGGTCGATGAGCGGCTACGACATCAAACGGTGGTGCGAGGTCGAGGGAAAGTTCGTCGGCCTGGACCGCCACGCCAGTCAGATCTATCGCGAGCTGAACCGGATGCAGGTCGACGGGTGGGTTCAGTGGCAGACCGATCCCCGGGACGGCGCCCCGGACGCGAAGATCTACACCGTCACCGAGGCGGGGTTGCAGCGGCTCCGGCACTGGGTGCGTTCCTCGTACGTGCCGCCGCGCCGGTTCCAGGATCCGGAGTTCGCGTTTCGGCTCCGCGTGGGCATGATGCTCGGCGAGCCGGGCATGTCCGACCTCGTGCGGCAGGAACTGGCGGCGCGGCGGGAGCAGGTGCGGCTCAACCGCGACCGCCCGTACGACACCGAGACCGACGACGATCGCGCCGAGATCGACGCGGAAGCACTGGATTTCATCGCACGGGAGATCCGCCACCAGGGCGAGCGGCAGATCGACGGGTGGATCGCGTGGCTCGAGCGACTGCTGGCCACGATCGATACCCGGGCGGCCGCTGCGAAGCCGAAACCGGACGGCCGGCCGGAGGTGAGCAGCTGATGCGCGCGGTCCTGATGCTGTTCGACAGCCTCAACCGCCGGTTGTTGCCGCCGTACGGCGCCGACTGGGTGCACGCCCCGAACTTCACCCGGCTCGCCGCGCACACCGTACGGTTCGACAACTGCTACGGCGGTTCGATGCCGTGCATGCCCGCTCGCCGGGAGATGCACACCGGGCGCCACAACTTCCTGCACCGTTCCTGGGGCCCCTTGGAACCCTTCGACGACTCTGTGCCGGAGATGTTGTCCGCGGCGGGAATCTACCCGCACCTGGTCACCGACCACCCGCACTACTGGGAAGACGGCGGAGCGACATATCACAGCCGTTTTCGCACCTTCGAGTTCTTCCGGGGGCAGGAGGGCGACGCGTGGAAGGGGCAGGTCGCCGACCCGCCGCAACCGGAGAGCCCGCGCCGGGTCCGCCACCACCTGTGGCGGCAGGATCTCGTGAACCGGCAGTACCTGGCCGTGGAGGCCGATCACCCGCAGATCCAGACGGTGAACGCCGGCATCGAGTTCATCCGCACGAACCACGCCGAGGACGCGTGGTTCGTGCAGATCGAGTGCTTCGACCCGCACGAACCGTACTTTTCCCACCGCGAGCACCAGCGCCACTATCCCGCTCTGGACGCCACGAGCCAGGCCCCGGCGTGGCCCGACTACAAGCGAGTGGCCGAAGATGCGGAAACCGTGCGCCGGACGCGGGCCGAGTACGCCGCGCTGCTGACGATGTGCGACGCGTCGCTGGGCCGCGTCCTGGACGTCTTCGACGAGCTGGGTCTCTGGGACGACACGCTGCTGATCGTGTGCACCGACCACGGGTTCCTGCTGGGCGAGCACGGCTGGTGGGGCAAGAACGCGCAGCCTTGGTACGACGAGAACATCCACACCCCGCTGTTCGTGTGGGATCCGGTCGCCAGGGTGAAAGCCGCCACCTGCCGGGAATTGGTTCAGACCATTGACTTCGGTCCGACCCTGCTGGATTTCTTCGGTGTAGAGCCCACCCCGGATATGCAGGGCCGGTCGCTGCTGCCGCTGCTGCGCGATCCGGCACCGGGCAGGCACCGCGCGGGGGCACTGTTCGGGGTCTTCGGTGGGCACGTCAATGTCACCGACGGGCGGTACGTGTATATGCGCGCCCCGGTCGCGCCGGGCAACGCGCCGTTGTTCGAGCACACCCTGATGCCCACGCACATGGCGTCCCGCTTCACCCCGGCCGAACTGGAGAACGCTCAGCTGGTCGGCCCGCTCCCGTTCACCAAGAACGTCCCGGTGCTGCGAGTACCCGGGTTCGCCGTCGGCGACCCGTTCGCCTTCGGCACGGTCCTGTTCGACCTGGAGAGCGATCCCGGGCAGCAGCACCCGGTCATCGACGACGACCTCGAACTGCGAATGATCGCGCTCCTGCTGGAACTCATGCGCGCGGGCGACGCGCCGGACTCCCAGTTCACCCGCCTCGGCCTGCCCCGCGAGGGGCCCGCCGATTCCCGGCATCTGCTGGCCCGGACCCAGTTGCGGTCCTATCGCGAAGCCGTCGAGCCGCTGCCGGGCCCCGGGGACTTCCCCACCGGGCGGCCGGGGGTGAACACGCCGATCACCGAGCTGCTCGCCACCGCCGGCACCCGAGTGATCGTCGAGGCCACGCTCGGGCCCGCGATCGCCCGCATCGCCGAGCAGACCGGCTCGGCCACCCTCCTCGACCTTGCCGCCTTCAGCCCGGTTCTGACCAGGCAAACCCTGTACCGGCTCGATCGGGCACTGGCCGGAAGCAGACCGGTCCACCACCACCCCCAGTGAGGTATGCCTTGGCAGACACCATCGCACCGGCGTCCCCGGCCCCGGCCGGCCACAGCCCCGTGATCGTCCCCGGCCGCTGGCGAAAACTCGCCGTCGTCGTCGCTCCGCTCTGGGCCGACAACAACGAATCCAGCGTGCTCAGCACTCTCGCCCCGATCATCACTCAGGCGCTCGCGGCGCCGGTGGCCGCGGTCGGCTACCTGACCTCCATCGGGAAGTTCATCAGCATCGTGTTCGGGCCGCTGTGGGCGTGGGTGGCGCGCAGGACGAATCGCAAGATCGCCTTCGTTCTGGCCTCCGGCCTCGCCGGTGTGGCCACCGCCGCCACCGGCCTCGCGCAGAACTACGCCCAGCTCATCGTCCTGTTCGGACTGTCGGCCGTGTTCATCGCCGCGGCCCTGCCGATCGCCAGTGAAATCACCGCCGACCTGTTCGACGAGAAATCGCGCGGTCGCGCCAACGGTTACACCTGGGGCGTAATCTCGCTGCTCGGCTCGGTGCTCGGCCCGCTGATCGGGCAGTTGTCCCGCGTGCCCGACGGCTGGCGCTACGGATTCTTCGCCTGGGGCGCCATCACCTTGCTCACCGCTGTGCTGCTGGCCGTGTTCTTCACCGATCCCGCCGTCGGAGCCAGCGAGCCCGCTACGGCGCCGGCGACCGCCCGGCAGCGGGCCGGGGACGACCGGATCACCTGGGCCAAGGTGCGGCAGATGCTCCGGATCCCGACGTTCGTCCTCATGCTGATTCAGCGGCTCATCTCGGGCCACCTGCTGATCGCGAGCTTCGGCGTCGTTTTCCTCGTGCATACCTACGGTTTCAGCACCGCGGTCGCTTCGATCGTCACCCTGCCCTTCGGCATCGGCTACCTCTTCGGTACCTTCGGCGGCGGTTTGGCCACCGACCTGCTCCAGGCTCGGCTTCCCCGGATCGGACGCATCATCGTCCTGCAGTTCGCCCAGTTCGGCTTCGGTGTCGTAGCCGTGGTGGGTACCCAGCACGACTGGGGCGGTATCGAGGTCTTCGCCGGCTTCTGGGCGGTCCTGGGATTCATGCAGGGCCTGAATCCCGGCGTGAACCGGCCCATCGTGGCCGCCGTCGTACCGCCCGAAATGCGCGGCGCGGCCTTCGCGCTCCTGCTGTCGGTGTTCGAAGCCCTCGCCTACGCCCTGTTCAACCTCGCCGCCGGCCTGCTCGCCGGCGTGCTCGGCCTGCGTGGCGTCATGCTCTGGATCCCCGGCATTCTGATGCTCGTCAACGCTGCCTTCTGCACCATCCTCTATCGCACCTATCCCCGCGACGTCGACCGGCAACGCGCGCTCCTGGCCGAGCGAGCGCGGCCCATGGCAGCCGGATGAACCCCGCTCGCGACGACCGGCACCCGATCGAACAGGTACGCCTGCCCGGCGGGACCTTCGCGATGGGCGATCCGCTCCACGACGGTTTTCACGCTGACGGGGAAACACCGGTGCACACCGTGGAACTTTCGCCGTTCACGATCGACACGACGACTGTCACCAATGCCGCCTTCGCGACGTTCGTCGAGCAGACCGGGTACGAAACCGACGCGGAGCGGTTCGGATTCTCCGCCGTGTTCCACCCGGTGCTGGCAGCAGACGAAGGAGACCTCGTCGGACGAGTCACGCGTACGCCCTGGTGGGTGGGGGTGAAAGGCGCCGACTGGCGACATCCGGAGGGACGGCATTCGAGCGTCGACGATCGTGCGGACCACCCGGTCGTGCAGGTGTCCTGGTGCGACGCCGGCGCCTACTGCGGCTGGGCAGGCCGGCGCCTCCCGACCGAGGCGGAATGGGAATTCGCCGCTCGCGGTGGCCTGCCAGGGGCCCGCTATCCGTGGGGTGACGAACCACCGGGAGCCGGCGGTGAGTGGCGGGCGAACATCTGGCAGGGCACCTTTCCGACGGATAACACCCGGGACGACGGTTTCCTCACCACGGCACCGGTGCGCTCGTACCGGCCCAACGGGTACGGGCTCTGGCAGATGGCCGGGAATGTGTGGGAATGGTGCTCCGATCGGTTCTCCCCGAACACTTACAGCCATGACGCCCGAGCAGGACGCGTGCGCGATCCACAAGGTGCCGCGGCCGGGGAGTCGCGTGTGCTGCGTGGCGGCTCGTACCTCTGCCACGACAGCTACTGCACCAGATATCGCAACGCCGCCCGATCCTCGAACACCCCGGATTCCGCCATGGGCAACGCGGGCTTCCGCACCGTCGCCACGGCGGCCGGATGAGGCGGCGGCTACGACACCCGCCGACCGCGCAACACCGGCCGCGTCCTTGATGGACCAGTCGGTGCTGACGGTCAACGAGGGAACCCTCGAGGTGAGGGTGCAGCTCCGCCGCCACGCGTTGCTGCCACTGCTCTTCCGGGAAGCCGCTCGCCCGAGGCTTCAGCGCGGGGCCGGGTGTTGACCGTCCTCAGTGGACTTTCGGCGGCATTGCGCGCTTCGGCGAGCCGGCGCTCGGAAATGTGCCAGGCGAGTTCCCGGTCCGGTCGGCGGTTCCGGGAAATGAAATTGTCGTGAACGGCTGGTCATGCCCGAAGGTTCAGAGCTGGGTGTCTTTTGATTCCGTTTCTCCTTGGCCGTGTCCGGCGACGATAACGTTATTTCAGTCGAGCGGGCAGCTATGCGGAGAAGGTCATGGAAATCAGTGGAGAATTCGCCGCGGGTGCCGCCGTGCCCGCACTGGCGCCACCAGGCCCCGACGGGCCGGCAGGCGACATCTTCGCCATGGCGGCCCAGGCGGGCCGCGCGTTCATGGCAGGTGACCGTCCGATCGTCGCCAAGGCGCCGCATGTGCTGGAGGACCTGCTCGGCGGTGGACTACCGGAAGCCGGGCACGGCGAGCAGGTGACCCTGCAACGGCTGATCGAGGCCGGGGAAGCCGGAGCGCTCCCGAGCGGCAGGCCGGGGTTCTTCGGCTACGTCGTCGGCGGGGCGCACCCCGTCGGCGTGGCCGCGGACTGGCTGGTCAGTGCCTGGGATCAGTGCGCGGCGCTCAACGACCTCAGTCCGGTGGCGGTGGCCGCCGAGCAGACGTGTCAGCGGTGGCTGGTCGATCTGCTGGGCCTGCCGCCACAGACCGTGATGGGGCTGACTTCCGGATGCACGACGGCGAACCTGGCGTGCCTCGCCGCGGCGCGGCACGCGCAGCTGCGGCGGTTCGGCTGGGACGTCAACAGTCAGGGCGTTGCCGGCGCCCCTCCACTTCGCGTGCTCGTCGGTGACAGCACCCACGTTTCGGTGTGGCGCTGCCTGCGCCTGCTGGGTCTGGCCGATCAAGTGAGCGTGGTGCGGGCCGATGATCAGGGGCGGATGGATCCCGTCCACCTGGCCGAGTCGGCCTCGGGCGGTCCTGGTGGCCTGATCGTGTGCGGACAGGTCGGCTCCACCGACTGCGGCTCGGTCGACCCGCTGGCCGAGCTCGCGCGGATCACGCACGAGTTCGGCGGCTGGCTCCATCTCGACGGAGCTTATGGCCTCTGGGCTGCTTCCTCCCCGCTGCTCAGGCCGCTACTGGCAGGGGTGGAGCTGGCCGACTCCTGGTCCTGCGATGCCCACAAATGGCTGAACACTCCGTACGACTGCGGGTTGGCGTTCTGCGCGGACGAGACGGCGTTGCGCGGCGCGCTGGCCATCGACGCCGGATATCTGGACACCCCTGAGCGTGCGGGGCGTGACCCGTTGGACTTCCGGGTCGAGATGTCCCAGCGGGCCAGGGCGCCGATGCTGTGGGCGGTCCTGTACCACCTGGGAAGGGCCGGGATCGCCGCGCTGGTGGAGCGCGGTTGCCGGGCGGCCAGGCGGCTGGGCTGGCGCCTGGACGGCCATGACGGAATCCGGTTGCTCACCCCCGTGGTGCTCAACCAGGTCCTCGTCCACGTCGGCGACCTGCGGCACACCAGGCGGGTGGTCGAGGAACTCAACGCCAGCGGCACTTGCTGGACCACGCCGACCACCTGGCACGACATCCCGGCGATCAGGATGTCGGTCAGCAACTGGCAAACCGATGTCGAGGTCATCGACCGGGTCGCCGGGCAAATCCTCGACACCCACCAGCTGGTCTCGGCGGCCGGCGCGCTGTCTCCGTGACTTTCCCGAGCTACCGGTGTCGTGTGCGCCGCGTCGGACGGCGACGGGCGGGACAGGGCACTGTGGTCCGCACCAGAAGATCACCTCCTGGTCGGCTTCCGGACACCTGACGCTGGAAGGCTGAGCGGGTGGCCGAAGACCACTCCGACCGTTTCGCCGCCTTCTGCGCGGCCGTCGTGCGCCGTCTCCCGTTCGGGCTTTCCCGGGTGGTGGCGCCGAGTTTCCTGGGGTTCGCGCTGATCAACGGGTTCACCTTCGGGGTGGACCTGCTGCTGCTCACGACGTTCCACGGCTGGCTGGGCTGGCCGCTGTGGCTGTCGATCTCGCTGGGCTACCTCGGCGCGTTCGGGCTCAGCTTCGTGCTCAACCGGGCCTTCAACTTCCGTTCGCACGCGCCGGTCGGGCGCCAGCTGGTGCTCTACGTGATCGCCATCGGGGTCAACTACGCCGCGTTCCTGCTCGGCGTCGGCGCCGGACTGGCCGCGCTCGGCGTGCAGTACCACCTTTCGCGGATCGTCGCGGGCGCGTGCGAAGGCGTCTTCATGTACTCGGTGATGCGCTGGGTCGTGTTCGCGAACCGCGCCGAACCGGTCGTAGCCGGCGCGAGCTGAAGGGGACTTTCGTCGCATGGCATGAGCTGAGGGGGACTTTCGTCGCATGCGACGCGAGGAAAGTCCCCTTCAGCGCAGCGCCAGGTCCAGCGTCCCGGTCAGCCGGATCTCGCGCACCATGGTCTCGCCGGTGTCGAGCGTGCGGACCGTGCCGTCCGGTGCCCAGCCCGCGCGGCGGTAGAACCCCAGCGAGGCGTGATCGGACTGCGGGACCCAGACGATGCCGCGCTCGGCACCGTCCTCGCGCAGTTCCGACGCCGCGGTCGCGAGCAGGCGGCCCGCGTGCCCGCGCCGTCCCCAGCGGGGCTCGACCAGCAATGTCGCGATGAGACCGGTGGCGGCGGCGTCCTCGGGCAGCGTGCCGTCGGCCGCGGCGACCTCGCTGTCCGGGGCCTGGCCCGAGACGCAGAACCCGACCGTGAAATTCCCTTCCGTGGCCAGGTGGACGCGGGTGCCGGGGTAGCCGATCGTCTCTCGCCACGTCCCTTCGAGATCCGCGCCGACGAGGGTGCCGATCGCGTGCTCGCCGAGGATCTCGGTGTACGCGGCGCGCCACGTCTCGCGCTGGATCCGGGCGATTTCCCCGACGTCCCCGGTGGTCGCGGGACGGACTGCGGCGTCGCTCATCGGGTGGAATCTAGCAGTGGAGCGCAGCTCCTCGGTTGAGGGTGGTGGCGGGGGCATGGATGGAGTACCGAAACTGTCGGGGGTGGCTGGCACCATGGCCTCACCATGCAGACGATCAGTATTCCGGTGGCCCGGCGCACCGCGCTGGCCGCACAGGGCTTCGCCGACCCGCGTCCGGACACCACACCGACCCGGCGTCACCTGAACCGTGTCCTGTCCCGGGTCCAGCTGCTGCAGCTGGACTCGGTGAACGTCGCGGTCCGGGCGCACTACATGCCGGTGTTCTCCCGGCTCGGCGCGTACGAGCCGGCGTTGGTGGACGAGGCCGCGTGGACGCATTCCGCGCGCAAACCCCGGCTGCTGCTCGAAACCTGGGCCCACGAGGCGAGCCTGCTGCCGGTGGAGGACTGGCCGCTGCTGCGGTCCGGCGCGAAACGGGACGGCTGGTGGAAGCACTACGGCCCGATCATCGAGCGGTCACCCGGCCTGGTGGACGACATCCTCGCGGTGGTCAAGGAACTCGGCCCGATCGGCGCCGGGGGCATCGAGCGCGAGCTGGAGACCGGGACCGCGGCCCGGCCACCGGGGTCGTGGTGGGAACGGTCCGAGGTGAAGAAGGTGTGCGAGTACCTGTTCGGTGTCGCGCAGCTGACCACGGGCACCCGGAAGTCGTTCGAGCGGCTGTACGACTTGACCGAGCGGGTGGTGCCGCCGGAGATCCTGGCCCGCCGGGTGAGCGCCGACGAGGGCGCGCGGCAGCTGATCGACCGCTCGGCCCGCGCGCTGGGCGTCGCGACCGAGACGGATCTGCGCGATTACTACCGCCTCGGCCCGGCGGTGGCCCGGCAGGCGGTGTCCGAACTGGTCGAAGCGGGGCGGCTGGAGCCGGTCCAGGTGCGTGGCTGGAAGGCTGTCGCGTACCGGCACGTCGAGGCCCGTACCCCGCGGGCGGTCACCGGGCGGGCGCTGCTGTGCCCGTTCGACCCGCTGATCTGGGAACGGGCCCGCACCGAACGGCTTTTCGGCTTCCACTACCGCATCGAGATCTACGTTCCCGAGGCGAAACGGGTCCACGGCTACTACGTGTTCCCGTTCCTGCTCGACGGCGAACTGGCCGGCCGCGTCGACCTCAAGGCCGACCGCGCCGCCGGAGTCCTGCGAGTGCAGGGCGCGTTCGCGGAGTCCACTGTGGACCATGGCAGGGTGGCCGGGGAACTGGCGGCGGAACTCGCGCACATGGCCGAATGGCTCGGTCTCGACGGCGTCGCGGTGGGGAAGCGGGGTGATCTCGCGCCCGCGCTCAAGCGCCTCGTCCGCTGAGGGTTCCCGGCGTGCGCGGGCGGGCCTTCGATTCCACCCCCGGATCGAAGGCCCGCCCGTCCCCCTCTTCTTCCCCTTTTCCCCTTAGTGGGCCGCGCGGGTCACCACCGCGTTGCCGGAGCCCGTGCGGGCACGCACCCGCAGTTGCACGCCGCCTTCGGGTGCGCTGTCGGCGACGTCGAGTTCGCTCGACACCTTCCCGGCGCTGGAAGTGAGGTCGACCTCGGCGGCGGTGCCGCCGCGGATGCCGACCCGCACCTCGCCCGAGCCGGTGATGAGCTCGAGCGAGCCGGACGCGGCGTCGGCCACGGACAGGTCACCGCTGCCGGTGCGGGCCATGACGTCGCCCGCGACAGCGCCGAGCCAGACGTCGCCGGTGCCGGTGGTCAGCGTCGCCGACCCCGCGACCGAGGACGCCTCGACGTTGCCGCTGCCGGAGCGCAGCTGGAGTCCGGCCAGCGTCGGGCCGAGCTTGATGGCGCCGGTGCCGGTGCGGACGGTGACCGAGCCGTCGGCACGGTCCAGTGACACCTTGCCGGAGCCGGTCAGCACGTCGGTCCGGCCCGCCGAACCGCTCACCGTGACGTCGGCCGCGCCCGCGCGGACCTCGACGTGCGAGCCCTCCGGCGCGTGCACCTTCACCGCGAGCGGGACGTTGCGCAGCTGCCACGCCTTGGGGGCCTGCACGGTCAGGCGGTTGCCCACCGACTCGATCCTGGCCTGGCGCACCGCCTCCGCCGGCGAGGCGCCGGCGTCGACGCCGAGCTGGTCGCCGAAGCGTTCGCCGACCCACGAAAGCAGGCTCGACACGCCGTCGACCCAGAACGGCTGGTCGCCCGCGTCGTGCCGCAGTTCCACGCTCGCCCCGGAGTCACCTTCCAGCACGAGTTCGACGCGGCCGATCGTCACGCCGATGTCGAGCTCCAGCGGGCCGTCGGCGTCGAACTCCTGGCGGCGGACGAGCTCGTCCGCCGGTTCGCTGTTCGTTGCGGCAGGCTGCTCGGCCGGCTCGTTGACGTTCTCTTCACTCATGCGATCGCCTCGCTTCGCGAGACAGTGTCCAATTCCTTTTGGCGCATGATGTCCTCGATTCGCTCGCAAGCGTCGCTCATGTCCGTTCCCCTCAGCCCTGTACCCAGCCGTGCAACCGGGTGTCGGAGCGGTGTCCCGTGTGGTGCTGCGATTTCCCCTGCCAGTGGTGTCCCTGCCCCAGCGCGCCCTGGACGGCCTGCGACACGAACGTGTTGAGCGAGACGCCCTGCGCCGCGGCCGCCTGCTCGGCCTGGCCCTTGATCTGCTCGACCAGCCGCAGCGTGATGCGGGCGATGTCGCCGCCGTCGACCGGCGGCGGGGGCGGTGGTGGCGTGCTCGCCCGGGGCTCGTCGCGGGATTCCGGTTCCCCGGCACCGGTCACGACGACCCGGACGTCCCGGCCGTCGAGGCGGACGTCCACGACCTGGCCCGGCAGGGCGGCGGTCACTTCGGCGGCGAGGTCGGCCAGCGCGTTCATCAGCGTCAGACGGACGGACGGTTCGAGTGCCGAGGACAGCAGTGCGGCCGTCCGCCGGGTCTGCTCGTCCCCGGCGGAGGCCGTGCTCGCGAGGTCCTCGCGGAGGTTGGCGATGTACGGCGTCAGGTCCATGACATCACTATGACGTCATTCGTGATGTCAGTCAAGGAAGTGGTGACATCATGCGGCGTCACGCTGATGTCGCCGTGGTGATGGTTAGTCTTCGGTGGGAGTCGTGAGCGGGCCGGAAGAAGGAGTGGGGACGTGGCCGGAACCGGGGCACCCCGGGTGCAGCTGATCGCGAAGACGGAGTTCTTCCCGCCGGAGGACGTCCCGTGGTCCACCGACGCCGACGGGGGAGAGGCACTCGCCGAGTTCGCGGGCCGGGCCTGCTACCAGTCCTGGGAGAAGCCGAATCCGAAGACCGCGACCAACGCGGGCTATCTGGAGCACATCATCGACGTCGGGCACCTCGCGGTGCTGGAGCACGGTTCGGTCAGCTTCTACATCAGCGGGATCTCGCGCTCGCTCACGCATGAGCTGATCCGCCACCGGCACTTCTCCTACTCTCAGCTGTCGCGGCGCTACAGTCCCGAGCGCGACGCGGCCTTCGTCGAGCCCGAGGTCATCGCGAACGACCCGGTGCTGCACGAAAAGTTCCTCGCCGCGACGAGTGCGAGCGTCGAGGCCTACACCGAGTTGCTGGCCGGTCTCGAGGAGAAGTTCGCCGACGCGCCGAGCGCGACGCTGCGCCGCAAGCAGGCCCGCCAGGCCGCCCGTGCGGTGCTGCCCAACGCCACCGAGACCCGCATCGTGGTGACCGGGAACTACCGCGCCTGGCGGCACTTCGTCGCGATGCGCGCCACCGAGCACGCCGACGTCGAGCTCCGCGAGCTGGCCGTGGAATGCTTGCGGCAACTGCAAAAGGCGGCCGGGAACGTGTTCGCCGACTTCACCATCTCGACGCTGCCCGACGGTACCGAGGTCGCGTCGAGCCCGAAGGTCCTGGAAGGCTGATGAAACGACTCGCTATCGACGTACGCCCTGGTGAATACGCCGTCGTACGCCTGCCCGCCGACGCGCCCGCGCCGGAGTCGCTGCTGGACCCGGGGGAGCCGGTGCTGGTGTCGGTGACCCGGACGCCGGACGAGCTTTCGGTGATCTGCCCGGCCGGGCTGGCGCCCGAGGGTGGCACGGTGGAGGCCGGGTGGCGGCTGCTGACCGTGCGCGGCCCGCTCGAGTTCACCCTCACCGGCATCATCGCCGCGCTGGCGAGCGAACTGGCCGCCGCCGGCGTCGCGCTGTTCTCACTGTCCACTTTCGACACCGACCACATCCTGGTGCGGGCCGCCGAACTCGACCGCGCGGTCGCCGCGCTGCGCGACTCGGGCCACGAGGTCGCCTACGCCTGAGTCCGTGGCGATGGTGACCGCTGGTCCATCGGGGCCCGTGGTCACCGTCACCCTTGCGAGGGAAAGTTCGGCGTGCCTAAACTTCGATTTAGGAATTCCGACAACTCTCGGTGAGGTGGCGCATGGCAGTGGCGGAGGCGGAAGCCGTCCGGCCGAGACTCGCCCGGCTGCGGGCGGGTTCGGCGCTGCTCGGCCCGGCCTTCGTGGCGGCCATCGCCTACGTCGACCCCGGCAACGTCGCCTCCAACATCAGTGCCGGCGCGAAGTTCGGTTACCTGCTGGTCTGGGTGATCGTCGCGGCCAACCTGATGGCCGTGCTGGTGCAGTACCTGTCCGCCAAGCTGGGGCTCGTCACCGGCCTGTCTCTGCCGGAGGCGCTGCGCGAGCGACTCCCGCGGTCCGCGCGGCTGGCGTACTGGGCGCAGGCCGAGGTGGTCGCGATCGCCACCGACCTCGCCGAGGTCGTCGGTGGTGCCATCGCGCTCAACCTGCTGTTCGACCTGCCGCTGCTGGCGGGCGGCCTGATCACCGGGCTCGTGTCGCTGACGTTGCTGATGGTCCAGGACCGCGGCGGCCAGCGGACGTTCGAGCGGGTCATCACCGGTCTGCTGCTGATCATCGCGATCGGCTTCCTGGCCAGCCTTTTCGTCGAACCGCCGTCGGCGTCGGGGACGCTCGGCGGGCTCCTGCCGCGCTTCAGCGGCACGGAAAGCGTCCTCATCGCCGCCGCGATGCTCGGCGCGACGGTCATGCCGCACGCGGTGTACCTCCACTCCGGCCTCGCCCGTGACCGGCACGGCAAGGCCGAGGGCGAGCGCAAACGCGGTCTGCTGCGCGCCACGCGCGCCGACGTCGGGCTCGCGATGCTGCTGGCGGGCGCGGTCAACCTCGGGATGCTCCTGCTCGCCGCCACCAATCTCCAGGGGATGGACGGCGTCGACAGCATCGAGGGCGCGCATCACGCCGTCGCGCAGGCGCTCGGTCCCGGCGTCGCGCTGATGATGGCGATCGGGCTGCTCGCCTCCGGGCTGGCGTCGACGTCGGTCGGCGCGTACGCGGGCGCGATGATCATGCAAGGCTTGCTGCGCAAGCGCATCCCGATCGTGCTGCGCCGGCTGATCACGCTCGTCCCGGCCGTCGTCGTGCTCGCGCTGGGTGCCGATCCGAGCGCCGCGCTGGTCGTCTCGCAGGTGGTGCTGTCGTTCGGCATCCCGTTCGCGCTGGTGCCGCTGATCCGGCTGACCGGCGATCGCGCGCTGATGGGGGCGGACGCGAACCACCGGATCACCACGGCGCTCGGCTGGCTGATCGCCGCGGTGATCA
The DNA here is from genome assembly GCF_042739895.1 of Amycolatopsis sp. NPDC059021. Lineage (NCBI taxonomy): Bacteria > Bacillati > Actinomycetota > Actinomycetes > Pseudonocardiales > Pseudonocardiaceae > Amycolatopsis > Amycolatopsis sp. NPDC059021. The sequence goes on along the minus strand of NZ_JBHYIQ010000077.1, from coordinate 36,062 downwards.
TCGCGCTCAACATCGCCCTGATCTATCTCACCTTCGCGGGTTGACCGGAACCACACACCGGGCAAAGCGGTCCGACTAGCATCGGCGCGACCGCAGAAGGAGCACAGCCCGGTGATCGAAGAACCCACGCGCCCGCACGAGCCCGCCCCGACCGCGCCCGGCGGGAGAGTGCTCGGCGGCCGCTACGCGCTGCTCGGCGAACTCGGCCGGGGCGGCATGGGCGTCGTCTGGCGGGCGCAGGACCAGGTCATCGGCCGCCAGGTCGCGATCAAGGAGGTGCGGCTGCCGGATTCGGAGGGCCACGCCGTGTTCTCCGAACGCGTGCTGCGCGAGGTCCGCGCGGGCGGGCGGCTCAACGATCCGGCCGTGGTCACCGTGTTCGACGTGCTCACCGACAGCGGCGTCACCTATATCGTGATGGAGCTGGTCGAGGCGCCGACGCTGGCCGATCTGGTGCGTCAGCGCGGTCCGCTGCCCGAGGTCCAGATTGCCCAGATCGGCGAGCGCGTGCTCTCCGCGTTGCAGGCCGCGCACGCCGCCGGGATCGTGCACCGCGACGTCAAACCGGCGAACATCATGGTCGCGCCGGACGGGCGGGTGAAGCTCACCGACTTCGGCATCGCGCACGCGGTGGACGATCCGCGCATCACCACCAGCGGCATGATCGTCGGCTCGCCCGCGTTCATGGCGCCGGAACGCGTCGAGGGCAGGGAAGCGCTCCCCGAGTCCGACCTGTGGTCGCTCGGTGCCACGTTGTTCTTCGCGGTCGAGGGGATCGTCCCGTTCGAACGGCCCACGACCGCGGCGACGCTGCACGCGATCATGACCGAGGTGCCCTATCTGACCAGGGCACACGGCCCGGTCGCCGCCGCCATCCACGGACTGCTGGTCGCGAAGCCGGAAGCCCGGCTCAACGCGGCACAGGCACGTCACCTCTTCGCGACCGCGGCCGCGCAGGGCGGCGCGTACACCCCGCCGCACGGCGGGACCGCGATGCTGCCGCCCGGCGGGCCGACCCGTGTCGCACCTGGACAGTCCACACCGGACGCGAAGCCGAGCCGTCGCGCGTGGTGGCTTTCGGCCGCCGCGGTGCTGGTGGTCGCCGCGCTGGTGGGCGGCTTCTTCCTCGGCCGCGCCGTGACGGCACCCGAGGCAGACCCGGCGCTGCAGCCGACCGCGACGTACGGCATCAACGGCACGGTCAAGCAGGCGATCGGCTCGTCGTCGCGGGACTGCTACAACGTCACCGTGCAGCAGGGCTCGGTCATCGGCAACGACAACGAGGTGAGCTGCGACCGCAGCCACACGCTGGAGGTCTACGAGCTCGGCGAGCTCATCGAGGTCGGCAGCAACTACACCGACAAGGACGCCGTCGTCGTCCAGTATCCGGGAGCCGACGCGGTCAACCGCGTCGCCGAGGCCCGGTGCGGGCTGGCGTTCCACTCCACTGTGGTCCCCGAGGCGCAGCGGGCCGGCCTGACCTATCGCGCGCTCGTGCCGAGCGAGGCGGAGTGGAACCGGGTGCCCGACGAGATGAAGCGGTACTCGCGGGGGTTCTACTGCCTGCTCGCCAGGGCCGACGGCGGGCAGATGTCCGCGCAGATTCACACCAAGGTGAAGTAGAAGTTCCGCGGCCGGACCGCCTGGCGCGCAAAATCTTCACTCCGGCCAGGTCGGGACCGGGTTGGCCGGTCCGAGGGGGTACCGTCATGGTCATGTCCAACCCACCGACCGCAGCGCCAGGACGTCCGTTCGGGCGCGTGCTCACCGCGATGGCCACGCCGTTCGACGCCGACGGGGCGCTGGATCTGAAGCGGGCGCAGGAACTCGCCGAGCACCTCGTGGAGCTGGGCAACGACGGCCTCGTCGTCAACGGGACCACCGGCGAGAGTCCTACCACGACGGACAAGGAGAAGGCCGAGCTGATCCGCGCGGTGGCCGAGGCCGTCGGCGACCGCGCGACCGTCGTCGCCGGGGCGGGCACGAACAACACCGCGCACAGCATCGAGCAGGCGCGCGAGGCCGAAAAGGCCGGTGCGCACGCGCTTCTCGTCGTCACCCCGTACTACTCGCGGCCCAGCCAGGCCGGGATCTACGCGCACTTCACCTCGGTCGCCGATGCCACCGAGCTGCCGGTGATGCTCTACGACATCCCGCCCCGGTCGATCGTGCCGATCGAGGTCGACACGCTGCAGCGGCTCGCCGAGCACCCGCGCATCCTCGCGGTCAAGGACGCCAAGGGCGATCTGATCGCGGGCAGCGAGGTCATCGCGAACACCCACCTCGCCTACTACTCCGGCGACGACGGCCTGAACCTGCCGTGGATCTCGGTCGGCGGCGTCGGCGTGGTCAGCGTCATCGGGCACGTGGTCGCGGGCCGGATCCGCGCGATGATCGACGCCTACGAGAACGGCGACACCTCCACCGCGCGCACCAACCACCGCGGCATGCTCCCGGTGCTGCGCGCGATGTCGCGCGTCGGCGGCGTCATGTTCGTCAAGGCCGCGCTGCGCCTGCGCGGGTTCGACATCGGCGACCCCCGGCTGCCGATCGTGCCCGTGTCCGAGGAGCAGAACAGGCTCATCGCCGCCGATCTCGCCCAGGCGGGCGTGCCCCTCGACGAGGGCGCCGCCCAGGACTGGCATGGTGCACAGGTGGCACAAGCAGATTCACGGGCGGCCTACGTGGCGCCCACCTCACACACCAGCGTTGGGACCATGCCCCGGTGACTTCTCTTCCGACCGGACCCGGCCCGACCACCGCCCCTCCCGCTCTCCCCGAAGGCGCCTTGCGCGTGGTCGCGCTGGGCGGGATCGGCGAGGTCGGCCGCAACATGACCGTTTTCGAGTTCGGCGGGCGGCTGCTCATCGTCGACTGCGGGGTGCTCTTCCCCGAGGACGACCAGCCCGGCGTCGACCTCATCCTGCCCGACTTCCGGGCGATCGAGGACCGGCTCGACGACATCGACGGCCTGGTGCTCACCCACGGGCACGAGGACCACATCGGCGCGGTGCCGTTCCTCCTCCGGCTGCGGCCCGATCTGCCGATCTACGGCTCGAAGTTCACCAACGCGCTGCTCGCGGCGAAGGCCAAGGAGCATCGCCAGCGGCCCAGCCTGATCGAGGTCCGCGAGGGTGAGCGGCGGGACGTCGGGGTGTTCAACCTCGAGTTCTTCGCGGTCAACCACTCCATCCCGGACGCGCTCGCGGTCGCCATCCGCACCCCGGCCGGGGTGGTGCTGCACACCGGGGACATCAAGCTCGACCAGCTGCCGCTGGACGGGCGGCTGACCGACCTCGCCGGCTTCTCGCGGCTCGGTGACGAGGGTGTCGACCTGTTCTGCGTCGACTCCACCAACGCCGAGGTGCCCGGGTTCGTCATGCCCGAGCGGGACATCGGCCCGGTCATCGACGACGTCATCCGGCGGGCCCAGCAGCGCGTGATCGTGGCGTGCTTCGCCAGCCACGTGCACCGCGTGCAGCAGGTGCTGGAGGTCGCGCAGCGGCACGGCCGCAAGATCGCCTTCGTCGGCCGGTCGATGGTCCGCAACATGGGGATCGCGGCCGAACTCGGCCTGCTCGACGTTCCCGAGGGTCTGCTCGTCGACCTGGACCAGGCCAGCACCCTGCCGGAGAGCAAGGTGCTGTTCGTGTCGACGGGTTCGCAGGGCGAGCCGCTCTCGGCGCTGTCGCGGATGGCCCGCGGCGAGCACCGCCAGATCTCCATCCGCGCCGGGGACACCGTCGTGCTCGCGAGCTCGATGATCCCGGGCAACGAGACCGCAGTCTTCGGTGTGGTCAACGGCTTGACCCGGCTCGGCGCGAACGTGGTGCACCAGGGCAACGCGAAGGTGCACGTCTCGGGGCACGCGTCGGCGGGGGAACTGCTGTACCTGTACAACGCGGTGCGGCCGAGCAACGTCATGCCGGTGCACGGCGAGTGGAAACACCTGCGGGCCAACGGGGAACTGGCCGTGCGCACCGGCGTGGCGCCCGAGAACGTCGTCATCGCCGAGGACGGTGTCGTCGTCGACCTGGTGGACGGCAAGGCGTCGCGCACCGGCCGCGTCGAGGTCGGGCACGTGTACGTCGACGGGCTTTCGGTCGGTGACGTCGGCGAGTCGACGCTCTCGGACCGGCTCGTGCTCGGCGAGGGCGGGTTCATCGCGATCACCGTCGCGGTGGACTCCAGCACCGGCCGCGCGATGAGCAGCCCGAAGGTGTCCGGTCGCGGGTTCTCTGACGATCCCAAGGCACTCGACGCCGTCGGTCCGCTGGTGGAGATGGAACTGGCGCGCACGGAGGCCGAGGGCATCACGGACACGCACCGGATCGCGCAGGCGGTGCGCCGGGTCGTCGGCCGCTGGGTGGCCGACACCTACCGGCGCCGCCCGATGATCGTGCCGACGGTCATCCCGGTCTGACCGTCGCGAAAACGCGGCTGCTCACCGTCCATAGTGGACCTTGAGCAGCCGCGTTTCGCTTGTCAGCGCCGGGCGGCCGCCACGGACAGGGCGAACGCCACGGTGAGCAGCTGACGGACGAGTGCGCGCCGGGCGCGGCGCTGTTCGGCTCGGCTGGGACGGTTCACGGTGACCCCCTTGGTGTGTCGCCCCATCGTCGAGGATCCGCCGGGGGCGGCACATCCCACCGGGGTGCCAGCCGCATCCCACCCGGGTATGAACCTGTCCCTAGGGGCCGGGGCGCCGTGTCCTGAAGGGGCCCTTGAGGACGTTCAACGTCCTGTAGGGGCCCTTGGGGACATCGACGGGACCAGACCTCCAGCCCTCATCGAGAAAACCCCCAATTGGGGCGCATGAGCACCGCGTCACCTGGCCTCGTCGGACAGTTCGAACTCACGAGTCGACCGGGGCGCGGCGGCGCTGGAGGAAGTAGACGCCGAGGATCACCGCGAGGCTGATCAGGCTCAGGTACAGCTGTTTGCGCGTATCGCCGTCGACGAACAGCATCGAGGCGACCACCGCGAGCGTGCAGGCCAGGGTGAACCAGCTGAGCCACGGGTAGCCCCACATCCGGAGTTTGAGCGTCTCCGGTGCTTCGGCTTCGAGACGGCGTCGCATCCGCAGCTGGGAACCGGCGATGATGGCGTAGACGAACATCGCGACCGCGCCCGCGGAGTTGATGATGAAGTAGAAGATCTTGTCGGGGGAGACGTAGTTCATCGCGACGGCGACGTAACCGACCACAGTGGACACCAGGATGGCTTTCCACGGTACACCACGGGAATTCGTGTCCGCGATCCACCGGGGTGCCCAGCCGTGGCGGCGCAGCGCGAAGAGCATCCGGGACGCGGTGTAGAGGCCGGAGTTCAGCACGGACAGTGCCGCGGTGAGCACCACGACGCTCACGATCGTCTCCGCGGCCGGTATCCCGAAGCGGCCGAACGCGGCGGCGAACGGGCTGGTTTCGCTCGGGATGTCCCGCCACGGCGTGATCATCACCAGGAGCGCGACCGAGCCGACGAAGAAGATGATGACCCGCCAGACGATCGTCGACGTCGCCTTGCGCACGGCTGTCGTGGGTTCGCTGGACTCGGCGGCGGCGATGGTGACGATTTCCGTGCCGAAGTAGGAGAAGATCACGATCACGACGCCGTGGAGCACGGCGAACCAGCCATTGGCGACGAACCCGTCGCGGGCGATGTTGCCGATCGAGAACGTCGCGTGCGGCCAGAGCCCGAGGACGAACAGCGCGCCGATCACCAGGAACACCACGATCGTCGCGATCTTGATCGAGGCGAGCCAGAACTCCGTCTCGCCGAACGAGCGCGCCGAGGCCAGGTTGGTCGCGGTGAGCAGCAGCATGAGCGCGAGCGAGAACACCCACTGCGGGACCGAGGGTACCCAGCTCGCGAGGATCTTCGCGCCGGCGACGGCCTCGAACGCGACCACGCCGACCCAGAAGTACCAGTACAGCCAGCCGATCGTGAATCCGGCCCAGCCGCCGAGCGATTCGCGGGCGTACTCCATGAACGAGCCCAGCGTCGGCGCCGCCGTCGCCATCTCACCGAGCATCCGCATGACCAGCACGACGATCAGGCCGCCGAACGCGTAGGACAGCACGGCCGCCGGGCCCACGGTGTGAATCACCGCGCCGCTGCCGATGAACAGGCTGGCCCCGATGATCCCGCCGAGCGCGATCATCCGGACGTGCCGCTGCCGCAGGTTCGGGCGCAGTCCTTCGGCCTCGGTCTTCGTGCTCGTCACGATGCCACCTCCCAGAACCCCCTCAGGATGGGGGATTGTCGCACCGCGCGCAGATCCCGCCAAGACTTTGCGCATACGCCGCCGAGATGCCGTCAAGGCCACCTTGCAGGCGTCCGACGCCCGCAAGGTGGCCTTGACGGCGCTTGAACGCTGGGGAGCACAGGTTGTCGGTCCCCGTCGCTAGGATGTTCGGCAAGGGGGCCTCAGGGTGTCCTGAATCTTCCGTTCATTCCTTCGCGGTCCTTTGTGGACGCTCGGCGGCGGTCACGGCACGGGAGTTGAGCTGGACGAGGAGCGCGCCGCCGAGCAGCACGGCCGCGCCTGCGGCCTGCACCCAGGAAAGCGTTTCGCCTAGCAGCGCCCATGCGACGGCCGTCGTGTACACCGGCTCCACCAGGCCCAGCACGCTCGCGACCGACGCGGGGAGATAGCGCAGCGCGGAGATCCCCGCGAGGTAGGCGAACACGGTCGAGATCAGCACGAGCGCGAGCAGCAGCAGCCACACCGGCGGATGCCACGGGCCGAGCCGAGCCTCGGCGGCGATGACCTGCCAGGGGAGTGTCCAGGGCGGGGCCACCACCGAGACCGCGATCGCGCCGATCACCATGCCCCAGGTGGTCAGCCCGAGCGGGTCCTGGTCGGCGACGGCGCGTTCGCCGAGCAGGAAGTAGCTCGCCGAACAGAGCGCCGCGCCGAGCCCGGCGAGCAGGCCGATCCCGTCGAGGCGCAGGCCCTGCCACACCTGCGCGATCAGCGCGAGGCCGAGCATCGCGAGCGCGATCCCGGCCCACATGGCCCGCGGCAGCCGGACCTTGCGGACGCAGCGCACCCACAGCGCGATCAGTACCGGCGAGATGAATTCCATCAGGATCGCGATGCCCACCGGGAGACGTCCCGCGGAGACGAAGTACATGAGCTGGACGCCGGCGACGCCGAGGAGTCCGTACGCGACGAGCACCGGCCAGTCCCCGCGACGCACCCGAAGGCGTTTCGGCTGGACGAGCGCGGTCCCGGCCAGGAGCACGAGCCCGGCGAGGCCGATGCGCGCGGTGGCGACCTGCTCGGGGGACATCCCGGCGTGCATGGCCGATTTGCCCAGCGCCCCCGACATTCCGAAGAACAACGCGGCGAGCAGCACCAGGACGGCGCCCCGGCCGCGATGCGCGACCTCGGGAGGGGCGAGGACGGGGAGTTCAGTGGTCACGTCGCGAGGCTAAACGGACTGATCAACTCATTTTCGCGCCGTGAGCTGAAGGGGACGTTCGTCGCATCGCATGCGAGGAAAGTCCCCTTCAGCGCGTGCTACGAGAGGAAAGTCCCCTTCAGCTTCCCGGTGACCGTGGCGAGACGGCGGCCCTGGAGCCGGAGGGCACCGAGCGCGAGGCTGTCGGGTTCGGCGGATTTCCGCGAGACGAACGAGCCGCCGTACGGGTTCCCGGACTCGTGCAGGTGCGGGTCGGTGTAGCCGAGCGGCAGCACGATCGCGCCCCAGTGGTAGAAGACGTTGTTGATCGCCAGCACGGTGGACTCCAGGCCGCCGTGCGACGTGGACGCGGTGGTGAACGACGTCGCGACCTTGTCGGCGAGTTTTCCCTGCGCCCACAAGCCACCCGTACTGTCCAAATAGGACTTCAGCTGCGCGGCGGGCCCGCCGAAGCGGGTCGGGCTGCCGACGGCGAGGCCGTCCGCCCACTCCAGGTCCTCCAGGGTGGCGAGGTCGTGGTGCGGCCCCGAATCGACCCAGGCCTGCCAGCGGGCGTTGCGCGCGATGGCGTCCGGCGGCACCGTCTCGGGGACCGTCCGCAGCCGGACGTCGGCGCCGGTTTCGGCCGCGCCGTCGGCAAGCGCGGTGGCCAGCTTGGCGGTGTTGCCGGTGGCGCTGTAGTAGACGACGAGAATGCGTGTGCTCACGTCCCGCGACTCTAAGCGACCCGCGGACGCCGTCTCATGATCCGGACTTCGGCCGCCACGGGCTGCGGGTGTCGGTGGGCCGCGTCGGGTCGTGGAAGCGCGGCACGTCCGGTTCGTCGCGGCGCAGCGGGACGAGCCCGTCGGTGATGGCCTGCATGATCCTGGCGTGTGCCCGCACCCCGGCGCCGGGCCGTTCCGGCTCGACACCGGAGAGATCCACCGGCGCGCCGAAGTGGACGCGGAACCGCGGACGCCGCAGCGGCGCGGAAAGGCCCGAGCGGGCCAGCGGCAGCAGATCGGCCGGGCCGTTGACGGTCTCGGTGCCCCAGTAGACGGCCTCGTGCGCGCCCCACTGGCTGATCGGGATCACCGGGACGTCCGCGGCGAGCGCCAGCCGGGCCGCGCCCGTCTTGCCGCGTTCGGGCCAGAGCCCGGGGTCGTGGCTGATCCGGCCCTCGGGGTAGACGATGAGCGGCTCGCGCGTGGTCTTCAGCGCCTCGACGGCTTCGGCGAACTGCCCGACCGCGGTCGCGGCCTGCTTGCGGTCGACCCGCAGATGCCCGCTGACCCGCAGTGCCGGGCCGATCACCGGCGCGTCCAGGATGCCCCCGGCCAGCATGAACCGCGGGTTGATGCCGATCCGCTTGCACGCGGCCATCAGCACGAACGCGTCGAACACGCCGATGTGGTTGGCGGCCATCAGCAGCGGCCGGTGCCGCAGGTGGGCCGGGACGCTGCCGGACACCGTGAGCCGTCCGACCAGGTTGACCAGGCCACGGTCGATGTTCAGCATCGTCCGCCAGATGGCGGGGGCACGGCGGGGCGATTCGTCGTCCTGGCGCAGGGTGAACATGCCGAGAGCATGTCATGACGCCGATTTCACCCGAACGGCCGCTCATGTCCGAGGTCACGGGGAAATGTTGTGGGCGTGCCGCGAGTGGCACATGGGGCGAACGGTGCTCGCCGGTTACCGTAGAGGGCATGGCTAGCGGGTCGGCGACGAGGAAGCGGAGCACGGGAAGCGGCGGCAAGGGGTCGGCGCGGAAGCCACGTACCCAGGCGAAGCCGCGTTCGTCCGGTACGCGCAGTTCGTCCACCCGTGGTTCGTCGGCACGCAGGGCCCCGGCCCGCAAACCCGCCCCGCGCCGCTCCAGCCGGTCCTCGGGCTCGTTCGCCCGCGGCGTCCGCGGTACGTGGAACCTGCTGGCCAAGGGCCTCGGCACGGTGGCGAGGACGGTCGGCCGGACCAGGGAGCTGGAGCCGGAGCACCGCCGGGACGGGCTCGCACTGGGCCTCATCGCCGTCGCGCTGGTCGCGGCGGTCGGCGTCTGGTGGCGCGCGGCGGGGCCGATCGGCGAGGGCGTCGAATTCGGCACGCGCGTGATCCTCGGCGCCGGCGCGGTGACACTGCCGCTCGCGCTGATCGTGATCGCCGTCGCGCTCATGCGCTCCGAGCCCAGACCGGAGACACGGCCGCGCATGGTCATCGGCACGCTGCTGGTCATCCTGGCCGTGCTGGGGATGCTGCACATCTTCACCGGGCTGCCGGAGACGAACGACGGCCGGATGTACGCCGGCGGCATCATCGGCGTCTTCTCCGGCGGGCTGCTCACCAAGGGCGTCACGACCTGGGTCGCGGTGCCGCTGCTCATCCTGGTGCTGGTGTTCGGGATCCTCGTGTTCACCGGCACGCCGGTCCGCGAGATCCCGCACCGGCTGCGCACCTGGGGCATGGACGAGGAGGAACTCGCCGACGCCGAGGCCGAGCGGCAGGCGATCGAGGCCGAACGCGAAGCCGTCACCGAGGCGGACCCGAAGGCGGTGCGGCTGCGCAAGCCGTCGCGGCGCAGGCAGTCCAGCGGCGCCGAGGGTGAGCAGCTCGACATCGAGGCTGCGCTGGCGGAGCCGCCGACCCCGTTGCGTCCGCCGAAGCCGGCGAAGGCCGTCGCCGCGGAAGTCCCGGAGAAGAAGCCGAAGAAGGCCGCCGAACCGCCGATGGCCGTCACGCGGACCGTCGAGGGCGACTACGAGCTCCCGCCGCCGGACCTGCTGCAACTGGGCGACGCGCCGAAGTCCCGCAGCAAGGCCAACGACGCGATGATCGAGGCCATCACCGGCGTGCTGGAGCAGTTCAACGTGGACGCCCAGGTCACCGGCTTCACCCGCGGCCCGACGGTCACCCGGTACGAGGTCGAGCTGGGCCCCGGCGTGAAGGTCGAGAAGATCACCGCGCTGACCAAGAACATCGCCTACGCCGTCGCCACCGACAACGTCCGGCTGCTGGCGCCCATCCCCGGCAAGTCCGCCGTGGGCATCGAGGTGCCGAACTCCGACCGCGAGATGGTGCGCCTCGGCGACGTCCTGCGCGCGCCGGGGACGGTCAAGGACAACCACCCGATGGTGATCGGGCTGGGCAAGGACATCGAGGGCCACTTCGTCACCGCGAACCTGACGAAGATGCCGCACCTGCTGGTGGCGGGGTCCACCGGTTCCGGTAAGTCGAGCTTCGTGAACTCGATGCTGGTGTCGCTGCTGGCGCGGGCGACGCCGGACGAGTGCCGGATGATCCTCATCGACCCGAAGATGGTCGAGCTGACGCCGTACGAGGGCATTCCGCACCTGATCACGCCCATCATCACCCAGCCGAAGAAGGCCGCCGCCGCGCTGGCCTGGCTGGTGGAGGAGATGGAGCAGCGCTACCAGGACATGCAGGCCAACCGGGTCCGGCACATCGACGACTTCAACAAGAAGGTGAAGTCGGGCGAGATCACCGCGCCGCCGGGCAGCGAGCGCGAGTACCGGCCCTACCCGTACATCATGGCGATCGTCGACGAGCTGGCCGACCTGATGATGACCGCGCCCCGCGACGTCGAGGACGCGATCGTCCGGATCACGCAGAAGGCCCGTGCCGCCGGGATCCACCTGGTGCTGGCGACCCAGCGGCCCTCGGTCGACGTCGTGACCGGCCTGATCAAGACCAACGTGCCCTCGCGGCTGGCCTTCGCGACGTCGTCGCTCACCGACTCGCGCGTCATCCTCGACCAGCCCGGCGCCGAGAAGCTCATCGGTATGGGCGACGCGCTGTACCTGCCGATGGGCGCGGGCAAACCGGTCCGGATCCAGGGCGCGTTCGTCGGCGACGACGAAATCTCCGCCGTCGTGAACTTCTCGAAGGAGCAGGCGCAGCCGGACTACAACGACGGCGTCACCTCCGCCAAGGCGGGCGAGAAGAAGGAGATCGACCCGGACATCGGCGACGACCTCGACGTCCTGCTGCAGGCCGCGGAGCTGATCGTGACCTCGCAGTTCGGCTCGACGTCGATGCTGCAGCGGAAACTGCGGGTCGGGTTCGCGAAGGCCGGACGGCTGATGGACCTGCTGGAGAGCCGAGGCGTGGTGGGCCCGTCGGAGGGCTCGAAGGCCCGCGACGTGCTGATCAAGCCGGAGGAACTGGAGTCGGTGCTGTTCATGATCCGCGGCGGCGACGCACCGCCCGCGGACGACGAGGAGTAGCCCGTCTGCCCCTTGGCGTATGCTTGAGGCGTTCTTGTGCAGTTTTTCTGCACGAGCCGCCGCGTAGGATCGCCGGGGAGGTGTTCAAGATGCTGCGAAGCTTTCGGCTGGGGAACCATCGCTCGTTCCTGGACGAGCAAGAGCTGCTGCTCATGCCTGCGTCGCCGGGTGACGAGCGCCCGGTGGTCCCGGTGACGGCGATCTACGGCGCGAACGCTTCAGGAAAGTCGAACCTGGTGTCCGCGCTGAGGTTCATGCGGGACGCGGTCCGCTTCTCGTTCTCGGACTGGGAAGCTGACGAAGGTGTGCCTCGCCGGCCGTGCCGGCTTTCCGGCGTCGACCGGGAGTCCCCGTCAGCGTTTGTCATCGATCTGGTGGCGGACGGGGTTCGTCACACCTATGGCTTCACGATCGATGATCATCGGGTCCGCGAAGAGTGGCTCTATGCGTATCCGGAGAAGCGCAAGCGGGTCGTCTTCGAACGAGAGGGTGATGACCTCAGGTTCGGCAGCACGGTCGCCGAGCGCAAAGCAACACTTGTCGTGGTCGATGAGCTGATCAGGCCGAACTCCCTTTTCCTGAGCATGGGGGCCAAGCTGGCCCTGGCGCCGCTGATGCCGGTGTACCGGTGGTTCACCGGCCAGCTGAACATCAGGAGTCTTGAAACACGTGACCGGGCACAACGAGTGGCTGACTACGTCGGCACGTACGTCGGTCAGGATCCGCGAAATCACGATCGTGTGGTCGCCCTGCTCAAGGCCGCTGATGTGGGCATCAGCGGCCTTCAGATCGAGGAGACCGGTGCGCCGCCGTCCGGCGTCCGTGGTGTAAAAGGGGACCAGCGTTGGTGGGAACTGAAACTGATCCATGGAGATGGTGCGCAATTCGATTTGACCGACGAGTCGGCGGGAACAAGGAATTGGCTGAATCTTCTGCCCGTCGTCCTGAAGGTCCTCGATGCCGGGCAGGTTCTGCTCGTCGACGAGATCGATAGTAGTCTGCATCCGCTCCTGACGGCCCAGTTGGCGGGTCTGTTCCAGGAGAAGCGAACCAATCCCCGCATGGCTCAGCTGATCTTCACGACACACGACACGAGCCTGCTCGGCACAATGCTGGGGGATCAAGTGCTTGGCCGAGACGAGATCTGGTTCGCGGAGAAGCGTCAGAACGGTTCCACCGAACTGGTCGCGTTGACCGACTTCAAGCCTAGGAAGGAACACAACCTGGAGCGTCGCTATCTGGGTGGAAGTTTCGGCGGTGTCCCCGTTCTCGATCGCCAGGACTTCGTGGACGCGGTATTGCTGTGATGACCCGTCGGGAGAGCATGAGCAGACGGAGACAGGCGCACCGCGAGCCCCGGATCCGGCTGCTGGTGGTGTGCGGCGGGAAGGTGACCGAGCCTGCCTACTTCCGCGGACTGAAACGCCAGACACGCAATCCTTCGATGTCCGTGGTCGTCACGGAGAAGGCTCTGGACCCCGTTTCGCTGGTCCGCTACACCGCGGACAAACGCAGGCGTGAGGCCTACGACGAAGCGTGGTGTGTGGTCGATGTCGACGAGTTCGATCTGGAAAAGGCAGTCATCGCCGCGAGACGGGAGCGTTTGGCACTGGCGATTTCGAACCCGTGCTTCGAGTACTGGCTGCTGCTGCACTTCCAGGATTGTTCGGCGCCGTTGGCCTGCTACGCGGAGGTCAAGAAGCGGCTGCGAAAGTACGTGCCCGGTTATGACAAGACGGCGCTCAGGTTCACGGACTACGCCGACGGCGTCGCGGATGCCATCGAACGCGGCAGGTCGCGCGGAGCTCCTCAGGGTGAAGAGCATTGCCACAACCCCTCCAGCGGAGTCTGGGCGCTGGTCGAGAAGATTCGGTGAACCCGTGCAACCCCGGGCGGCGCCCGTTCCGTCGTAGGGGCGTGGATGGGAAGCAGCTGGTCATCGGAGTCATCGTGCTCGCCGGGGTCGCCTTCGGGGCGGGCAGTTCGCTCGCGGCCGGACAGCACGCGCAGCCGGTCACGCCCGCCGCCCAGCCGGGTCCCGCCCAGCCGGGAACGGAGCAGCCCGCGGCCGAGCCGGTCGGGGTCCAGCTCGATCAGCCGTTCACGCTCCGGGCCGGGCAGGCGGCGGCGTTGGACGACAAGGACGTCGTCGTGCGGTTCACGGAGCTGGTCGACGACTCGCGCTGCCGTCCCGGCATGCAGTGCATTTGGGCGGGCGAGGCGGTCGTCGCGGTCAGCATCGCCGAGCCGGGCCGGGGTGAGCGCACCACGGCCGAACTGCACACCGGGCAGGGCGGGTCGAGCCGGACGGAGTTCGCGGCGCGCCGGATCGAGCTGGTCGCGGTGAACCAGGCAGGGGACGAAGCGACCTTCCGGATCTCGAAGGCCTAGGTCCGCAGCCGGTGCCGGAGGAGTGCGACGGCCTTGCCGAAGAACGGATCGTCGGCCGGGCGGGTCAGGAAATCCGCGAGGGCGAACAGGTCGAGGGCACGGCTGATCTCGTACCAGCCGTCCGGGAGTTCTCCGCCCGCGTCGGCGAAACTCGCGATGAACCCGGCGCGGAAGGCCGGTGGGTGCTCCTCCTGGAAGCGCAGCATGTTGCCGACGTCGAACAGGGGAGAACTCGCGAAGGCGAATTCCCAATCCAGCACGGCGCTCACCGAACCGTCGCCGCGGACCAGCAGGTTCTTGGGATTGAAGTCGGAATGGACGAGCCCGTGCGAACCGCTCACCCGCGTCAGCAGCGGGACCTGCCGCTCCGCGTGCCGGATCAGGGCGTCCTGCTCGGCAAGGGTGAGCGGGACGTCGCCGCCGCGCAGACAGCGTTCGATGAAGGCGGGCAGCTCCGCGGTGGGTTCGGTGCCGTCGGGGACGAGGTCCGGGCCGGTGAAGAAACCCGGGCTGGGGAAGTCGACGGTGCCGATCCCGGCGAGCGCGGCACCGACGGCCCGTCCCAGCCGCTCGGCGGATTCGTCGTCGGCCGTGGGAAGGACGTCGCTGAGCAGGACGCCCGGAACGAACCGCGACAGCAGCACCGGCTGTCCCGCCGCGGTGCCGTCCGGATCGGCCGCCACCACCTCGGCGACCGGGACCGTCCCGGCCAGCCGGACGGCGAGTGCCGCTTCGACGCCGCAGGTGTTGCGGTGCGTGAAGCGCCGCAGAACGTACTGCTCGCCGTCGTCGGTGACGAGCTGGAGGTTGTGATTGCGGAATCCGCCGCGCAACGTCCGTGTCCGCTCGATCCGGCGGCCGGGCAGCACCTCGCCGATCCAGGCGGTCAGTTCCTCGGGCAGCACTCAGTCTCCGAGCGCGTGACCCCAGCCGTCGAGGTAGGCGACCTCGTCCAGCGGGATGCGCCGCGCGGGCGCGAAGTCCGACACCGTCGTGTAGGCCACCGGCAGGAGCCCGACCTGCGTGTAGCCCTCGGGAATGCCAAGGATCTCGGCGGCTTCGGCCTCGTGCTGCAGGTGGTACGTCGTCAGCGTCGAACCGAGCCCGCGCGAACGCAGCGCGAGCTGGAAGTTCCACACCGCGGGGAAGATTCCGCCGTAGAAAGCCGAATCCAGGGCGTTGTCCCCGTGCGGGCGCCCTTGCAGACAGGGGATCACGTACACCGGGACCCGGTCGATGACGTCGATCAGGTGCTTGCCCGAAGCGATCGCGCGGGCCACCGGAAGCTGCTTCACCGTGTCACCGGCGGACTCGATCGCCGCTTCCAGGTAGGCCGTGCCGACGCGCCGGAACAACGTGGCCAGGCGGTCCTTGACGCCCTGATCACGGACGACGAGCCAGCGCCATGCCTGCGCGTTGCCCGGTGTCGGCGCCTGAAGCGCCAATTGCAGGCACTCGCGGAGCACGTCGGCTTCGACCGGGCGGTCGAGGTCGAGTTTCCGCCGCACCGAGCGGGTCGTGCTCAGCAGGTGATCGGTGATCGCGGTGTCCATCCCCAGCCTCCCCGGCGTTCCATGATCGTCCACAGCCGACCCTAGCCCCTCGGGCCGACCGTCCGATCAGGACTCCAGTTCCAGCAGCATCCGGCTGTTGCCCAGAGTGTTCGGCTTGACGTAGGGCAGATCCAGGAACTCCGCGACACCGGGGTCGAGCGACCGCCGCATCTCGTCGTAGACCTCCTGCGTCACCGGCGCGCCGTCGATCTCGACGAAGCCGTGCCCGGCGAAGAAATGGGTCTCGAAGGTCAGCACGAACAGCCGCTTCAGGCCCAGTTCCCGCGCTTCCCCGACGAGCCGCTCGACGAGCGCGTGGCCGATCCCACGCCCGCGCGCGGCCTTGTCGACCGCGACGGTGCGCAGTTCGGCGATGTCCTCCCACAGCACGTGCAACGCCGCGCAGCCGAGCACCTCGTCCGCCGTGTCGGCCACCCAGAACTCCTGGATGGCCTCGTACAGCGTGACCAGCTCTTTCTCCAGCAGCACGCGGCCGGCGTCCGAATCGACCAGTGTCTTGATCTTGCGGACGTCGGCGATGCGGGCACGGCGGATCGTCACCTCACCGGGCGAATCTGGGGGCACGGATCGACCGTATCCGGCGCGGGAGGTCTCCGCTGCGGTGGGTTCCGTGTGTTCGACGGTTCCCCGTATGCTGCTTCGGCGCAGGTGATCAGCTGCTCACGCAGAGGATTCGACAAAGAGGGGGAGCTTTGACGCGCGCCGGATGGGACCCGTTCCAGGCCGCGGAGGCCCAGGCGTCGGCCGGGAGGACGACGATGCTGGCCGCGCCGGACGGGGTGTCGTGGCTGCTCGTCCCGGGACGGCCGTGGCAGTGGAGCGCCCGTGGCGGCGCCTGGCAGTTCGGGCAGCCGCCCGCCGATCCGGGATACCGGGGCGCCACCCGGCTGGTGCCGCCGCCGGGACCCGCGCCGTCGGCCCCGCCGCCGGTGCCTCCGCCCGCGTACGGGCCGCCGTCCAGTCAGGTGCCGGTGGGGCCGCCGGGCCCGCCGTCCGGGCCGCAGAACAGGGCCGTCCCGCCGCCCCTGCCGCCTCCGCTGCCCGCCGGGCCTCCGCCCGCGAGCCCGCCGCCCCTGCCGAACACCCCGCCGCCGCTGCCCGCGCCCGTGGCCGCCGCGCCACCCGCTCGCCCCGCCGTCGTGGTGGAGAACCTCCGCGGCGGGACCCGGTTCGTGGCCGGGCCGGAGTCGGCGCTCGCGTTCATCGACCGGGCCGTCCGCATCATCGGCTGGGCGGACGGGACCCGGCACGCGGAGCACTCGGGTCCGGCGGATCCGCCGCCGCCCGAACCGGAGCCGCCGGAGGGTGGCAGCCAGCACGGTCTGCTCGACAACATGGCCGCGCACAGCCGATCCGTGACCCTCGACCTGCTCGCCGCCGGAAACCGCTTTCGGAGGTCGAGTCAGCAGCGGAAACAGCAGGAGGATTACGAGCGCGCCTATCAGCAGTGGCAGCTCGACTACCAGGAGTGGGAGCGGCGGCAGCGTGAGGCGGAGCTGCGCACGGCGGGGCAGGAACAGCCGAACCCGCTGATCCTGTTCGTCGGCAAACCACACACCGGGCAGCGTCGGCTGTTTCGCGCAGTCTCCGAGGCGTTGTACGCCGCGGGCGTGAGCGTCAGCGCGCCCGCGAACGTCACCGGGCGGGAACTGCTCGGTGGCAAGGAGAACCCGTCGGCGGAAGCGGAGTTGCGGAGGACGATCGAGCGCTACGACGACGCCGAGGTGCCGCCGTCGGTGTTGATCGAAGAAGCCGACGTGTTGTTCGACGGCGCGTCCGGTGGTGTCATCCGCTACCTCCGCGACCTCGCGCACGATCAGGACAGCTGCCGGGTCGTCGCCTTCGCCGGGACCGAGGCCATGCTGTCCCTGCTCAAGGCGGAGGCGCCGGAGCTGATCCCGCGGCTGCTCGTCCATCCGATGCCGGACCTGTCCCAGCCCGCGACGGTGTCCGCGCTGCTCGACATCTTCAGCGCCGAGCGGTCGATCGTCATGGCGCCCCCGGTGCGGGAGCGGCTCGCCGGGCTCGCGCAGGCGGGCCGCACGACGGAGAACGCCAGGGACGTCGAGGCGTTGCTCGCCGCGGCCAGCCAGCACGCCATCGGCCGGGGCGCGACACCGGGCGGCCCCGTGCACATCGAACCGGCCGACGTCGAGCAGCTCGCGCAGTCGGTGCGGGCCAAGGGCGGCAAGACGATCGAGGAGCTGCTCGCCGAACTGGACGGGATGATCGGGCTCGCGTCGGTGAAGCAGCGGGTGCGGTCCTTGGTCGACGAAATGGCGATCGACGCCCGGCGTCGCGAGGCGGGACTGCGGGTGGCCACGCGCAGCCGTCATCTGCTCTTCACCGGAAATCCGGGCACCGCGAAGACGACGGTGGCGCGGCTCGTCGGCCAGATCTACCAGGCGCTCGGGGTGCTCTCGAAGGGACACGTCGTCGAGGTGGCTCGCACCGACCTCGTCGGCGAGTTCCTCGGCCACACCGCGCCGAAGACCCGCGAGGTGTGCGAGCGGGCGATGGGCGGCGTGTTGTTCCTGGACGAGGCGTACAACCTCGTCAGCGACAAGGACGACGAGTTCGGCCGCGAGGCGGTCACCGAGTTGTTGCTGCAGATGGAGAACAACCGCGACGGCTTCGTCGTGTTCGCGGCGGGTTACCCCAAGGAGATGGACGATTTCCTGGAAAGCAATCCGGGCCTGCGCTCGCGGTTCGCGGGCCGGGTGGAGTTCCCGGATTACTCCAACGAGGAACTCGCCGGCATCTTCCGGGTGATCGCCGAGAGCCAGGGCTACCGGCTGGCCGACGACGCGGTGGCGGCGCTGCCCGACGCCGTCCGCACCATCCCGCGCGGCCGGGGTTTCGCGAACGGCCGTTCGGCACGGGGACTGCTGGAGGCGGCGATCGCCAAACAGTCCTCACGCCTGGCCGCTTCGCCGGACACCGACGCCGCCGAGCTGGAAGTCCTGGTCGCGGCCGACCTGCCGGGCGTGGGCGAGTCCGGTGTCGGGATGACCGACGACGGTGGCCCGCGGCGGAGTCTCGAGGACCTGCTGTCCGAATTGGACGGAATGATCGGGCTCGCGTCGGTGAAACAGCGGATCCGCTCGCTGGTCGACGAGATGGCCATCGACAAACGCCGCCGCGAAGCCGGGATGCGCGTCGGGGCACGCACCAGGCATCTCGTGTTCACCGGTAATCCGGGGACGGCGAAGACCACGGTGGCCCGGCTGATCGGACAGATCTACCGGGAACTTGGCGTCCTGTCCTCGGGGCATCTCGTCGAGGTCACCAGCCCCGACATGCTCGGGCAGTATCTGGGCGAAACGTCTCCGAAGACGCGTGACGTGTGCCAGCGCGCGGTCGGGGGTGTGCTGTTCATCGACGAGGCGTACAACCTTGCGGGCGCGAAAGGGAAGTACGCTGACTACGGTGCCGAAGCTGTAGCGGAGTTGTTGGTGCAGATGGAAAACCACCGGGAAGACCTGGTGGTCATCGCCGCGGGGTATCCCCAGGAGATGGACAACTTCCTGGAGACCAACCCCGGTCTGCGGTCCCGGTTCGCGAACCGGGTGGAGTTCCCGGACTACTCCAACGAGGAACTCGAAGGCATTTTCCGTGTCATGGCGGAGAAACAGGGCTATCGGCTGGGCGAAGATCTCGAAGGCGCCCTCCCCGAGGCGATCCGCCGGATTCCGCGCGGCCGGGGCTTCGCGAACGGCCGTTCCGCGCGGGGCCTGCTGGAGGCGGCGACCGCGCAGCAGTCGAGCCGTCTGGTGGAGCAGCCCGACGCGGAGCTGGACGTGCTGGTCGCCGCGGATCTGCCGGGTGCCGGGGAATCCGGCGTCGGGATGGCGGACGACGGCGGTCCGCGGCGGAGCCTGGACGAGCTGCTGTCCGAATTGGACGGAATGATCGGGCTGGCGCCGGTGAAGCAACGTGTCCGCTCGCTGGTCGACGAGATGGCGATCGACAAACGCCGTCGCGAGGCGGGTCTGCCGGTGTCGGCCCGTAGCCGCCATCTGGTGTTCACGGGCAATCCGGGGACGGCGAAGACGACGGTGGCGCGGTTGATCGGGCAGATCTACCGGGAACTCGGTGTGCTGCCGTCCGGTCACCTGGTGGAGGTCACCAGCCCGGACCTGTTGGGCCAGTACTACGACGACGCCGCGCAGACGACGCGTGACGTGTGTGAGCGCGCGGTCGGCGGGGTGCTGTTCATCGACGAGGCGTACAACCTCACGGAAAAGGCCGCGGGGAACGACGTCGTCGCGGAATTGCTGGTACAGATGGAAAACCACCGCGACGACCTGGTGGTGATCACGGCCGGGTACCCGAAGGAGATGGACGAGTTCCTGGAGACGAACCCGGGCCTGCGGTCGCGGTTCGCGGGCCGGGTGGAGTTCCCGGACTACTCCGACGAGGAACTGGCCGCCATCTTCCGTCTGATGGCGGGGAACCAGAAGTACCGGCTCGCCGGGGACATGGCGAACGCGTTGCCCGAAGCGGTCCGGCGCATTCCGCGTGGCCGGGGTTTCGCCAACGGCCGCTCCGCGCGGGTGCTGCTGGAGGCGGCGATCGCCCGGCAGTCCGGCCGTCTCGCGACGCAGCCGGACGCCGAACTGGACGTCCTGGTGGCCGCGGATCTTCCGGAGGCGGGCGAATCCGGCGTCGGGGTCGCGGACGATGGTGGTCCGCGGCGGAGTCTGGACGAGCTACTGTCCGAATTGGACGGAATGATCGGGCTGGCGCCGGTGAAGCAACGGGTCCGCTCGCTGGTCGACGAGATGGCGGTGGACAAACGCCGCCGCGAGGCCGGGATGGCCGTCACCACCCGGACCCGGCACCTGGTGTTCACCGGGAACCCCGGCACGGCGAAGACGACGGTGGCGCGGTTGATCGGGCAGATCTACCGGGAACTCGGCGTGCTGCCGTCCGGGCAGCTGGTCGAGGTCACCAGCCCGGACCTGATCGGTGAGTACGTCGGCCGTACCGCGCCGAAGACGCGCGACGTGTGTGAGCGTGCGGTCGGCGGAGTGCTGTTCATCGACGAGGCCTACAACCTCGCCGGGGATTCGTTCGGGGACGAGGCCGTCGCGGAGTTGCTGGTACAGATGGAAAACCACCGGGACGACCTGGTGGTGATCGTGGCCGGGTACCCGAAGGAGATGGACAGCTTCCTGGAAACCAACCCGGGGCTGCGGTCGCGGTTCGCGGGCAAGGTCGACTTTCCCGACTACGCGAACGAGGAACTCGAAGGAATCTTCCGCCTCATGGCGGCCAAGCAGGGCTACCGGCTCGCCGAGGACATGGCGAGCGCGTTGCCCGAGGCGGTCCGGCGTATCCCGCGGGGGAGGGGTTTCGCGAACGGCCGGTCGGCTCGCGGGCTGCTGGAGACCACCATCGCCAAGCAGTCGAGCCGGGTCAGCGGCACCGACGGCGCGGAGCTGGACCTGCTCGTCGCCGCGGACCTGCCGGGCTCGGGCGAGGCCGGGGTCGCGGTCGCCGACGACGCGGGGCCCCGGCGCGGGCTCCAGGAGCTGATGGCCGAACTCGACGGCATGATCGGCCTCGACGGCGTCAAGCAGCGGGTGCGTTCGCTGGTCGCCGAAACCCGGCTGGACGCGCGGCGCCGCACCGCGGGCCTGCCGGTGTCGGCACGCAGCAGGCATCTCGTGTTCACCGGCAACCCGGGCACCGCCAAGACGACCGTGGCCCGGCTGATGGGGCAGATCTACCGGGAGCTGGGCGTGCTGCCGTCGGGGCATCTGGTCGAGGTGACCAGCCCGGACATGATCGGCGAGTACATCGGGCGGACCGCGCCGAAGACCCGCGAGGTGTGCGAGCGCGCGGTCGGCGGCCTGCTGTTCATCGACGAGGCCTACAACCTCGTCCAGGGCTACGAGAACGACTTCGGCAAGGAAGCCGTCGCCGAACTGCTGGTGCAGATGGAGAACCACCGCGACGACCTGATCGTCATCGCGGCGGGCTACCCGGCCGACATGGAGCGCTTTCTCGACAGCAACGCCGGGCTGCGTTCGCGGTTCGGCGGCACCGTCGAGTTCGCCGACTACACCGACGACGAACTCGCGGGGATCTTCACCGCGATGGCGGCCAAGCAGGGCTACCGGCTCGCCCCCGACCTCGTCGCGGCGTTGCCGCAGGTGATGGCCGGGATCGACCGGGGCGCCGGGTTCGCCAACGGACGGTCCGCGCGCGGGCTGCTCGAACAGGCGATCAGCGCGCAGGCGATGCGGCTCGCCGGGCCCGAAGTGGATCTCGAACAGCTGCCGGACGAGGACCTGACCCTGCTGACGATGGGCGATCTGCCGCGCCAGCTACCCTGAACGTCGTGCCTTCTCCCACCACAGAGCCCGACAGTGGCGTCACCGGCCGACGCGTCTCCTTGCTGACCCTGGGCTGCGCCCGTAACGAGGTCGACTCCGAGGAGCTCGCCGGCCGTCTCGCCGCCGGTGGCTGGGAGCTGACCGCGGAGCCCGAGGATTCCGACGTCGTGGTCGTCAACACCTGCGGGTTCGTCGAATCGGCCAAAAAGGACTCGGTCGACACGCTGCTCGCCGCGTCCGACACCGGCAAGAAGGTCGTCGCGGTCGGCTGCATGGCCGAGCGCTACGGCCACGAACTCGCCGAGAGCCTGCCCGAGGCCGACGCGGTACTCGGCTTCGACCACTACGCCGACCTCTCCGAGCGGCTCGGCGACGTCGTGGCGGGGCGCAAGATCGCCGCGCACACGCCGTCGGACCGGCGCAAGCTGCTGCCGATCAGCCCGGTGCAGCGGCCCGCCGCGGCCGAGACGGTCGAGGTGCCGGGCCACGCCCAGCACGGCTGGGGCCCGCGCGTGCTGCGCACCCGGCTCGACTCCTCGCCGGTGGCGGCGCTGAAGATCGCCTCCGGCTGCGACCGGCGCTGCTCGTTCTGCGCGATCCCGTCGTTCCGCGGTTCCTTCGTGTCCCGGCAACCGGAGGAGATCATCGCCGAGGCGCGGTGGCTCGCCGAGCAGGGCGTCAAGGAGCTGTTCCTGGTCAGCGAGAACTCGACCTCCTACGGCAAGGACTTCGGCCGGGACGGCGCCCGCGCGCTGGAGCTGCTGCTGCCGCGCCTGGCCGAGATCGAGGGCATCGACCGCGTCCGCGTGTCGTACCTCCAGCCCGCCGAGACCCGGCCGCAGCTGGTCAAGGCCATCGCCACCACGCCGGGGGTCGCGGACTACTTCGACCTGTCCTTCCAGCACTCCAGCGAGCAGGTGCTGCGGCGGATGCGCCGCTTCGGCTCGACCGACTCCTTCCTCGCGCTCACCGAGCAGATCCGCGAGTACGCCCCGGCCGCGGGCATCCGCACCAACGTCATCGTCGGGTTCCCCGGCGAGACCGAGGAGGACCTCGCCGAGCTGGAGCGCTTCCTCACCGGTGCCCGG
Source organism: Amycolatopsis sp. NPDC059021 (assembly GCF_042739895.1). Lineage (NCBI taxonomy): Bacteria > Bacillati > Actinomycetota > Actinomycetes > Pseudonocardiales > Pseudonocardiaceae > Amycolatopsis > Amycolatopsis sp. NPDC059021. The sequence continues at coordinate 13,015 of NZ_JBHYIQ010000077.1, read as the reverse complement.
CTCGACGCGGTCGGCGTCTTCGGCTACTCCGACGAGGACGGCACCGAGGCCGAGACGTTCGACGGCAAGCTCGACCCCGCCGAGGTCGCCGAGCGGGTCTCGCGGATCTCCGCGCTGGTCGAGGAGCTGACCGCGCAGCGGGCCGAGGATCGCATCGGCGACTTCGTCGAGGTGCTCGTCGAGCAGACCGGTGAGGACGGCGACGACCCCACCGGCCGTGCCGCGCACCAGGCGCCCGAGGTCGACGGCGAATGCGTCCTGCTGGACGCGCCCGCCTCGCTCGAGGTCGGTGACCTGATCCGCTGCGAGGTGGTCGACTCCGCGGGCGTCGACCTCATCGTCCGGCCCGTACCGGACGCCGACCGGTGAGTGCCCTGCCGAGCGACGCGGGCGAGGGCAGTGCGCAGCACGGCCACGACGCACACGCCCCGGCCCACGTCCCGGAGCCGACCCCGGTCCCGACGCTCAACATCGCGAACCTGCTGACGTTGTCGCGGCTGGTGCTGGTGCCGCTGTTCGTCGCCGCGCTGTTCATCGGCGACGGCACCGACACCTTCTGGCGCGCGATCGCGACCGGGCTGTTCGTCGTCGCTTCGGCCACCGACCAGGTGGACGGCTGGGTCGCCCGCCGCTACGGGCTGATCACCGACTTCGGCAAGATCGCCGACCCCATCGCGGACAAGGCCCTGATCGGGGCCGCGCTGATCGGGCTGAGCCTGCTCGGCGAGCTTTCGTGGTGGGTGACGATCGTGATCGCCTTCCGCGAAATCGGCGTGACCCTGCTGCGGTTCTGGGTGATCCGGCACGGTGTCATCCCGGCCAGCCGCGGCGGCAAGGCGAAGACGATGACCCAGATCGTCGCGATCGTCGCGTACCTGCTGCCGCTGCCCGCGGGCGCCGCGCCGGTGCGCTGGGTGCTGATGGGACTCGCGGTGGCACTGACCGTGGTGACCGGGCTCGACTACCTCGTCCGCGCCGTCCGGCTGCGCGCCGCCGGCCGCCGGGCCACCGGAGCCTGAGCCGATGGAAGCCGCGGAACTCGTGACATCGCTCATCGAACGCGGTGAGACGGTCGCCACAGCGGAATCCCTCACCGCCGGTCTCGTGTGCGCGACGCTGACCGGCGTGCCCGGTTCGAGCGCGGTGGTCCGCGGCGGGCTGATCGTGTACGCCACCGACCTCAAGGCCGCACTGGCCGGAGTCGACAGGGCGCTGCTGGCCGAACACGGCGCCGTCCACCCCGAAGTGGCCGCCCAGCTGGCCGAGGGCGCCCGCGATCGCTGCGGCGCGACCTGGGGGCTCGGCCTCACCGGGGTCGCCGGACCGGCCGCACAGGACGGCGTCGCGCCGGGCACCGTGTATGTCGCGCTCGCCGGGCGGGGAACACGGACTGTGCGTACCCTCGGCCTCGACGGCGGCCGCGAACGGATCAGGACCGAAGCGGTGCGTGCGGTGTTCGCGCTGCTCGGGGAACATCTGCGCTGAATCGCGCGTTCGCCCTTGGCGTACGGACGTGTCAACTCCTGCATCCAGGGCGCCGCTCTGGGTAACGTAGGGGGTACCAGTTCGGAAGGGAGGCGCGTGATGACCGTGCTGTTGCGTGAGGCGATCGGTGATCGGCTCCGTCATGCCCGCACCAATCAGCGTCGTACGCTGCGCGACATCTCCCGCGCCGCCAAGGTCAGCCTCGGATACCTCTCCGAGGTGGAGCGCGGGCAGAAGGAGGCGTCCAGCGAACTGCTGGCGTCCATCTGCGAGGCTTTGGACCTTCCGCTCGGTGAGCTGCTCTACAACGTCGCGGCCGATGTGTCGGCCCTCGACACGGTCGAGGTCGCCCAGGTCGACGAGCGTGCCGAGGCTGTGCCGCGGGAGACCGTGCCGGAGCGCGGCGCCGCCGCGGAGGCTTCGGTGGCCGGTGGCTTCGAGGGGGGCAGGCTGATGTCCGAGCTGATCGGCAACGACCTGGCCGACCTGCAGATGTCCCCGGCCCAGCGGATGAGCCCGACGCTGCGCACGACGATCGGCGCGCCGAAGCTCGCGTCGATCATCGCCGCATAGAGAGGGACTCGCGAGTGGGCGAGGTGTGTTCGCGGAAAGCGCGAACATGCCTCGCTCGTCGTGTTTTCTGAGGGTGCAACCCCCAGGCCCCGCCCGGGGGCACGCCCCCGGACCCCCGCGGTGGTCGCCTCGTGTGGGGATGTCCCGAACGCTGGTGTTCCTGCACCAAGGGACGCCTTCGGTGCGGTGGGTGTGACAAGGGAGGCCCTCGGTGCATTGAACGCACCAGGGGCGTCCCTCGGTGCGGCGGCGTACGCCCTGGACAGCGCCGTCCCGCTGCTGGGGATGTATCGAAGCGAAGGCGGAGGCGTCTCGAACGCGTCGTTCGGGACGATCAACGTCCGTTACGCGTCGTTCGCGACATGCGCGCCACGGCGCCACGCGGATGCGACCGGTCCGCCGTCGCAGCGATCCCGGACGCACCGAGGGACGCCTTCGGTGCGGTGGGTGTGACAAAGGCCCCCTTCGGTGCACCGGACGCACCGGGGGCGTCCCTCGGCACCGTCGAGGACTCCTGGACCGTCCTCGCATGTCACAGGTCCGCGACGCCCTGGGAGCCGGAACAGCCTTGCTGACCTCACGCAACGCGCTCGGAGTGTTCCGCTGCGCAGTACACCGAGGTACCGCCCGAGCGGGTCCGGCGACCACGCAGAGTCAGGGTTAGCCCTGATTTACGCCGGGTCGCCTGGAACGCCGGGGGATGACCTGACACGATGGAACCCAACGCCGGGGTCGGGACGTTGCATGAGCAGGGGAGCGACGCCCCACCGACCGGTACTCAAGCCAGTGGGACGCAAGAAGGCAGGCGGAGGAGATGGCCAACCCGTTCGTGAAGTTCTGGAAGTACATGATGGCGGCGTTCTCGTCGAAGATCGACGAGCACGCCGACCCGAAGGTACAGATCCAGCAGGCCATCGAGGAGGCTCAGCGCAACCACCAGGCGCTGACCCAGCAGGCCGCTTCCGTGATCGGCAACCAGCGGCAGCTGGAGATGAAGCTCAACCGGCAGCTCGGCGAGGTCGAGAAGCTGCAGTCCTCGACGCGCCAGGCGCTGGTGCTCGCGGACGAGGCGCGGAACAAGGGTGACGAGCAGAAGGCCGTCGAGTTCGAGAACGCCGCCGAGAGCTTCGCCGCGCAGCTGGTCACCGCCGAGCAGAGCATCGAGGACCTGAAGACGCTGCACGACCAGTCGCTGCAGGCCGCCGCGCAGGCCAAGCAGGCCGTCGAGCGCAACGCCACGATGCTGCAGCAGAAGCTGGCCGAGCGCACCAAGCTGCTGTCCCAGCTGGAGCAGGCGAAGATGCAGGAGCAGGTCTCCGCCTCGCTGAACCAGATGAGCGAACTCGCCGCGCCGGGCAACACGCCGTCGCTGGAAGAGGTCCGCGACAAGATCGAGAAGCGCTACACCACGGCGCTGGGCCAGGCCGAACTCGCCCAGAACTCGGTGCAGGGCCGCATGATGGAGGTCCAGGCCTCGACGACGCAGCTGGCCGGGCACTCGCGGCTCGAGCAGATCCGCGCCTCCATGCGCGGCGACTCGGTGGCCCAGGTGACCGACGGCGGCAAGTCCGCCGCCGCTGCGCCCAAGCCCGCCGCGAGCAGCTCCGCGGACATCCAGCGCGAGATCCAGGCCCGCGTCCAGGCCGAGCAGGGCAAGAACCCGGCCTGACGCGCCGGGCAGACCATCACACAGGGGGCTGGGCATGGGAGACCGCAGAAGGCGGGACTGGCGCGGGGAGTACAACGATCTCAGCGCCAAGCTCGAGAAGCACATCGAGCGGTTGCCCGACTACGCCCAGCGCGCCCAGGAGAAGCTGCAACGGTACTTCCCGCCGGACGAGCAGTCCGGCGGGAAGCCCGCGCAGCGGCCCCCGATGCCTGCCCGCCCGCCGATGCCCCGGCGTCCCGCGATGCCCCCGGTGCAGCGGCTGGCCGGGATGTCCCTGTCCTCGATGGCCGAGCAGGTCCCGGTGGTGGCCGACGCCAAGGCCAAATGGGACCGCTGGAACCAGCCCGCGGCCAAGCTGGAACGCCGGAAGCGCCGCGCCTCGCGCGCGATGACGCTGTGGATCCTGCTCACCATCCTGTGCGGGATCTACATGGTCGCGGCCGGGACCGGCGTGCTCAACGCCGCCGGAGCCGCCCAGATCCCGCAGGCGATCGCGGCACTGGCCGGGGTCGTCGTGTTCGGTACCTTCGGCGTCCGGTCGGGGATGCGGCTGCGTTCCCTCAACCGCGTCGAGCTGCCGGCCGCTCCCGCCGGCCCGCCGCCGCTCCCGCCCGCCGGTTCGATGGCGCGGCAGCCGATGGAGCGGCTGGCCGAGAGCGAGGCGTCGCTGGCCGAGTTGCTGCGCCAGCTGTCCACGCCGTCCTCGGCCGGGGTCGCCGCCGTGCCGGACATCTCCGTCGCCGACGCCCGCAACACCGCCGACGAGGCGGCCAAGGCGTTGCGCGGTCTCGCCGATCGGATCCAGGCGCTCGAACGCGGCCGTGATGCCGCCCCGGCGCGGGAGAAGTCCGCGCTCGAAGCCGCCGTGCGGAAGATGCGTGAACAACTCGACGACGGTCTCGACGGCTACGGCGCGTTGCTCGCCGCCGCCGGTCGCGCGGTCGCCGCGAGTGGGGACGGCGGGCTCGGCGCCTCGAAGGACGCGCTCACCGACGCCACCGATCGGCTCGCCGGTCTCGCGATGGCGCTGCGCGAACTGTCTTCCTGAGACACTTCCCGTTCCCCGGAACCGGACGCGCCCGGCGGCGTGCCCGGCGATCGTGGCCGCGTTTCACCCCGGCGTCACCGCCTGTTCATCGTGCGGTACCGAAACACTCGCGTAATCAGAATCGTCTGGCTACGGAAACGCGTGATGCGTAACGTTTTCGTCATGCATGGACAGGTGGCACCAGAACGGAAGTGCGCGATGCACTAGAGGTTCACCGGCGCCGACCGTACACAGTGGACGCTTTCTCGATCACGCCGAGGAAAGGACGCCCCGTGAACACGATTCCGCCGGATCCCGAGCCCGTACCTTCCCCGCCACCCAGTGCGCACCAGCGAGTCCTGGCGGCGTTCGAGCGCATCGCCGAACTGGACCGCCCGGAAATCTGGACCACCCTCCGCGCCCAGGAAGACGTCCTCGTCGACGCGAAGGCCGTCGACGAGCGCATTCGCGCAGGTGAGGAGCTTCCGCTCGCGGGCTCGCTGCTCGCGGTGAAGGAAGGCATCGACGTCGCCGGGCTGCCCACCGTGGCGGCTCGTCCGTCCTCTTCGTCCCTGCCCGAGGTGAGTGCCACCGCGGTCTCGCGGCTCACCGCCGCGGGCGCGGTCGTGCTCGGCAAGACCGATCCGCGGCAGCTCGCGGCCGACCCGCTCGACGTCGCCAGCGGGGTGGCGGTGGCGGTCTCGCTCGGGATCGTCGATCTATCGCTGGGCACCGATCTCACCGGGGCCGGCCGGGTGCCCGCCGCGCTGAACGGCGTCGTCGGGCTCAAGCCCACGCCCGGGTTGGTGCCGGTGACCGGCATTTCGCTGGAGCGCTCCTGCGACGGCGTTGCGGTCTTCGCCCGCGGGCTCGTCGAAGCGCAACGCGCCGTGGGGCTCATGACCGGTCCGGACTGTCGTGCCTGGCCCGCCGACGTCCGGTTCGGGGCGGGGGAGCACCCGCGGCTCGCCGTGCCGGACGATGACTGGCTCCGATCGCTGGCCGCACCCGCGCGGCTCGCGCTCGGCACCGCGGCCGCCGCTCTGCGGGCGTCCGGGGTGGTGGTCGAGCCGTGCAGCCTCAAAGCATTCCGGGAAGCCGGGGAGAAGCGTGTATGGGAAGGCCATGACGCGCTCCTGCTGCCGACCCTCCCCGAGCATCCCGATGTCGCCGCGGTCCGGGTGCCGTCGCGGCCCGGCGAGCAGGGGCCGTCCGGGGTCACCGTGGTGACCAGGGCCTTCGACGATCAGCTCGCTCTGGATCTCGCGGCCGTCCTCACCGGTGAGCCGCCCTCGCTCTGCTCGGCGCCCGCTGCCGACCTGGTCGTGTTCGGGGCTCATCTGCGCGGGCAGCCGCTCAACACCCGGCTCGTCGCACTGGGCGCGCGATTCATGAGCCCGGTGCGGACGGCCGAGCGGTACCGCATGGTGTTGCTGCCGACCGAACCACCGCAGCCGGGTGTCGTGCCCGCAGGGGACAACGGGCTCGACGGCGAACGGTGGCGGCTCTCGCCTGCGGCGCTGGGCCGCTTCGCCGCCGATCTGCCCGAACCGTTCGTACTCGGCCGGATCGAGCTGGAGGACGGCACTTGCCCGCAGGCCGTGCTGTGCGAGGCCTCGGCGGCCGACGGCGCCGAAGACCTGGCGCGCTACGAGTCGTGGCGCGGCTATCTGCGGTTCGTCAGTACCGCCGGGCCGCGAGACCCCGGGTGACCCGTCGCACCAGCCCGGGGCCGTGCAAGGCGAACCCGGTGTAGAGCTGGACGAGGCTCGCTCCGGCGTCGAGCATGCGCGCGGCGTCGCCGGCACCGAGGATGCCGCCGACGCCGATGATCGGCAGCCTGCCCTCGGTCCGTTCGTGCACGAACCGGACGACCTCCAGCGCGCGGGCGGTCAGCGGGCTGCCGGACAGCCCGCCCGCTTCCTCACCGAGCCCGGCTTCGGCAGGGACGATCCCTTCGCGGCCGAGCGTGGTGTTGGTGGCGATGATGCCCGCGACGCCGTGTTCGAGGCAGACCTCGAGAAGTTCGGCCAGCGCCTCGTCGGTCAGGTCCGGCGCGACCTTGACCAGCAGCGGCGTCGGCGGCCGTCCGGCTTCCTCGGCGAGCGCGCCCGACGTGAGCCGCAGTTCGGTGAGCAACTCCGCGAGTGCGGCGCGGTCCTGCAGCGCGCGCAGGCCGGGCGTGTTCGGGGAACTGACGTTGATCGCGAAGTAGTCCGCGTACGGGTGCAGCGCGCGCAGCGAGAAGCGGTAGTCCTCGACGGCCTCGTCGAGCGGGGTCACCTTCGACTTGCCGATGCTGATCCCCAGCGGGACACCGGGCTTTCCGCCCGCGGCGAGCCGCACGGCCAGCGCCTGCGCGCCCTCGTTGTTGAAGCCCATCCGGTTGATCACCGCGTCGGTCACCGGCAGGCTGAACAGCCGCGGCTTCGGATTGCCCGGCTGCGCGTGCCGGGTCACCGTGCCGACCTCGACGAACCCGAACCCCAGCGCGGGCCACGCGGCCAGCGCGCGCCCGTTCTTGTCCATCCCGGCGGCGAGGCCGACCCGGTTGGGGAAGCGCAGGCCGAGCACCGTCACGGGGTCGTCGGTGCGGTAGACCTTCTCGAGTGCCTTCAGCGCGGGCGAGACACGGCTCAGCCTGGCGAGCGCGGCGACCGTCCGTTCATGCACCAGCTCGGGGTCGTGGTAGGCCACCCGGTACAGCGCCGGACGGACGATCTTCTCGAAGAGCACGGCGTCCATGCTGCCTCATCGCCGTGCCGGCGCTCGCACAGGTGGTGCCCGGCGTGAACCAGCCCTCAGCGGCTGGCCTTCCACTCGTGGTCGAGCATCGCGAAGACGAGCTCGTCGGTCCACTCGCCCTTGACCATCTCGTTCTCCCGCAGATGCGCTTCCTTGCGCATGCCGAGCCGCTCCATCAACGCCGCCGACGCCGTGTTGCGGCCGTCGCAGCGGCCGCGGATCCGGTGCAGGCCGAGATCCTCGAAGCCGAGCCGCAGCAGTTCGGTCGCCGCCTCGGCGGCCAGCCCCTTGCCGTGGTGATCGGGATGGAAGACGAAGCCGATCTCGCCCTGCCGGTGCTCGGCGCTGAGGTACTCCAGGTTGAGGTCGCCGATGAGCTGCCCGGTCGACGCGAGCTCGACCGCGACGGCGAGGAGCTGGCCCTCCCCGGACAGGGTCGAGCTGTGCACGCGTTTGGCCAGCGCGGCGGCCGATTCGGCGCGGCTGCGCGGACCCCAGTAGAGGTAGCGGGCGACGTCGGCCCTGGACTGGAAACTGTTCAGCGCGTCGAGATCTTCGGGCCTGAACGGGCGCAGCAGCAGACGTTCCGTGGTGATCGGATAGTCGGGCCTGAGCATGCCGTTCAGGCTAGTCACGAGAGGTCCGTTCGGGGGAATCTCGCAAGCCCTTCTTCGCCCAAGGCCGAACTCCGATCGCCGGACGGTCGGCACGGCCGGTTGGACGGCCGCGCGGTGCTGACCACAGTCGTGCTGATTCAAGATATGGGTAACCCCCGGCGTGCCTCCCGGACGCCGTCAACGTCCGGGCCCGAGCCGGACTGGAGCTCGGGTACGCCGGGGGCCCGGTGGCTGCCTGGTATTCGCAGTGGTCACGCAGTACGTGACCGATAGCAGGCAGCACACGAAGCAGGCGATGAGCCGAAGGTGGCTCGCGTTGTATCGCTGCTCAAGGTCCTATCGTGTGCCATCCGCTAGCGGACAGCCACCTCACGAGTCCTTTGGGAATACAACTTAGGACCACCTCCTTTCTCGTGTACCGCCACGCTATGCGAAGTCCCCGGTCGTCGGCAACGTGATTTCGTTGATCTCCTTCAGCAGTGCGGTCTTCCGCTCCCGCGCGAGGAACGACACCTCGACCGCGCTCCGGGCGAGCCGGGCGATTTCGGGCACGGTCAGCCCCAGGGTTTCCGCCACCGCAAGGTATTCGCCGTTCAGCGTCGCCCCGAACATCGGCGGGTCGTCGGTGTTGATCGTGACGACGACGCCGTGGTCGAGCATGCGGCGCACGGGATGGGCCCCGATCGAGCCGACCTGCCCGGTGCGGACGTTGGACGTCGGGCACACTTCGAGCGGAATCCGGTGTGCCGCAAGGTATTCCAGCAGTGCCGGATCCCCGGCGCAGCTGGTCCCGTGGCCGATCCGCTCGGCACCGAGGTCGTGGATCGCCGACCAGATCGTCGCGGGCCCGGTGGTCTCGCCGGCGTGCGGGACGCTGTGCAGCCCGGACTCCCGCGCCGCGGTGAAGAACGGTTCGAACTGCGCGCGCCCGACGCCGATCTCCGGCCCGCCGAGGCCGAACGACACGAGCCCTTCGGGCCGTTCGCGCAACGCGAACGTGAGAGTTTCCCGCCCGGCCTTGACGCCCTTCTCACCCGGAATGTCGAAGCACCAGGCCAGTTCGACGCCGTGGTCCGCCGCCGCGGCGGCCCGGCCGGTCTCCAGCCCGGTCAGCAGGTCGTCGGCGGACATCCCGTCGAGCAGGTGGTTGTACGGGGTCGCGGTGACCTCGGCGTAGCGCGCGTTCTGCGCCGCGAGATCGGCGGCCAGCCCGGTGACCAGGGTGTGGACGTCGTGCCGGTCGCGCACCAGCGAAGTGACCGCCAGGTACACCTTCAGGAAGTGCGCGAAGTCGCGGAAGGTGAAGAACGCGGCCAGTTCGGCCGCCTCGGTGGGGACGCCCGCGGCGGGGCGCCGCCGGGCCAGTTCGAGCACGGTCGGCAGGCTCGCCGAGCCGACCAGGTGGACGTGGAGTTCGGCCTTGGGCAGGGCCCGCACGTATGCGCGTAGCGCCTGCCCGGTCAGGATTTCGGGCATGACAAAGCTCCCTGAGTCTTCGGCAATGAGGTGACGTGCGAAAGGAAGGCGGTGCTCAGGGAGCGAGGTCGCCGCGCTCGGTGTCGGCCCCGTAGAGCGGGAGCTTGAACGTCGTCACGTCGCGGATACTACCGGCTCGGGGCGGGTCCCGGCTGGCATTTCGGGCAGTACCAGGTGGGCCTGCGGTACACGTCGTCGCCCTGGGTGCCGACCAGGACCCGGCCGCCGCAGCGGAAACAGCCCTGGCGGGTGCGCTCGTAGACCCAGTTCCGGCGGCCGCGGGCGAGTTCGCCGGTGGTGCTCTGCTCGTGCCGCCAGGCGTTGGCCAGCAACAGTTTCCTGGCGAGCGCCACGGCCTTCGCGGTGTCCACTTCGGACACCGGGGTCCACGGGCTCACCTTGAGCAGGAAGCAGATCTCGACCTTGTACAGATTGCCCACACCGGCCATGACTCGTTGATCGAGGAGTGCGAGGCCAAGTTCGCGGCCGGGATCCGCGGCGAGTGCCGCCGCCGCGCGCCGCGCGTGCTCGTCCGTCCACTGTGGATCGAGCAGGTCCGGGCCGAGGTGGGCCACCAGGGACCGCTCTTCGGCGGTGGGCACGAGTTCGAGGTCGTGCACCCGGAACCCGATCGCCTGGACGTCCTTCGCCGCCAGGATCACGCGGGCGTGATGGCCGGGATGACGCCACTTCGCCCCGGCGGGATAGATGTCCCACGTGCCGTCCATCCGCAGGTGGCTGTGCAGCGTCAGGTCCCCGGAGAACCGGGTGAACAGATGCTTCCCGACTGTCCCGGTCCCCAGCACGTCGCGGCCCGCGAGGTCCGCAGTGGCCAGTGCGGGATGCCGGAATTCCCCGCGTACCAACGTCTTCCCGGCGAGCGCCTTGTCGAGGAGTTTCCCGGCGAGGAAGACGGTGTCACCTTCGGGCACGGTTCACCCCGCGTTGCCGGTGACTTCCGCCGTTTCGCCGGCGCCGGTCTCCTCGACGTCGTCCTCGCCCTTGACGCGGTGGCGGCCCGCCCGGCTCGACCGCAGGATCTTCGCCAGCACCATGTTGAAGGTCAGCGCGATCTCCTGCGCGCCGGGGGAGTGCCATTCGTGGATCGGGCTGCACGCGCCCTGCGCCTGCTGCACGGCGAGGCGGTCGGTGATCGCGGTCGGCATCACCAGCGGGCCGAAGTTCTCGCGCAGCTCGGCGATCCGGAACTGGTGCTCGTACGAGCGGACGCGCAGCCGGTTGACCAGTACCCCGATCGGGCGCAGATCGGGGTTGTTCTCCTTGCGGATCTTCTCGATGGCTTCGAGCGCGCGCTGCGCCCCGGCGACCGCGTACATGGTCGGCTCGGTGACGATCAGCGCGCTGTCCGCGGCGACGAGCGCGGATTTGGTGAGCCTGCCCAGCGACGGCGGGCAGTCGATGATCACCAGGTCGTAGGGTGTCTCCCTGATCGGCGCGCGGTGCAGTTCGTCGAGCGCGCGGGAGAGGTTCTCCAGCCTGCGGGAGTCGGCGTCGGGTTCGTTGAGCTGCTCCAGCTCCTCGGCGCCGACGAGGACGTCGACCTCGTCGCTCCAGACGCTCGGCGCGATGGCGCGTTCGAGCACCGCGCGCTGCGGGGTCTCGAGGACGTCGGCCAGCGTGGCGTCGGTGAACGGCGGATCGAGCGAGGTGGTGGCGTTGCCCTGCGGGTCGAGATCCGCGACGAGTGTCCTCGTTCCCCTACGCAGCGCAGCGGACGCTACACCGAGAGCGACCGTCGTTTTGCCGACGCCTCCCTTGAGGCTGAGAACGGCGACCGTGTGCACTCGATACAGCCTACGGGCTGACCGGGGTGGCCTTGCCCAGCAAGGTGTCGAACGCCGCAGCGAGATCGCGGGCGCCCGCGGTGCGCAGCCGGTGCAGCGGCGCGCAGGCACCCTGGGCCTGTGCGACGGCGGCGCGGTCCGGCAGCACCGGGTCGAGCACGAGGCCGTCGAAGGTCTCGCGGAGCTCGTTCACCCGGAAGGTGTGTTCGGTGGACCGCGGTTTCACCCGGTTGACGATTACCCCGAGCGGCCGTAGCCGCGGATTGTGCTGCTCGCGCTCGGCTTCGACGGCCTCGGCGGCGCGTTGCACGCCGGAAACCGCGAACAGCGAAGGCTCGGTGACCAGCAGGGCGGCGTCGGCCGCGACGAGCGCGGAGCGGGTCAGCCTGCCCAGCGACGGCGGGCAGTCCAGCAGCGTGAGCGGGTACGGATCGGGCAGTTCGCCGAGCGCGGTGGCCAGCCTGCCGAGACGGCGCGAGCCGGGTTCGGGGTCGTTGAAGGCCTCGGCCTGTTCGGAACCGACCAGCACGTCGACGCCCTCGCCCCAGGCGCTGCGGGTGATCGCGGACGTGACCACCTGGCGGCGCGGGGTGGCGAGGACGTCGGCCATCGTGTTCTTCACCGGGCCGGGGTCGAGCGCGGCGGTGGCGTTGCACTGCGGGTCGAGATCGGCGACCAGCGTGCGGATCCCGCGGCCCAGCGCGGCGGAGGCGAGGCCGAGCGCGACGGTCGTCTTCCCGACGCCGCCCTTGAGGCTGAGTACCGCGATGGTGGGCACGGTGTGCAGCCTAACCGTGAGGCGCGGGTGAGGCGCGGGTGAGCGGAGGGCGGGCACTACGCTGTGCGGCTATGAAGACCGACACCGTGGCCGCCCGAGGTTCGGGGGTGGTTCGCCGGGTGCTCGAGGCGGAGCTGAAGGCCGCCCGCGCGCGGGGCGTGGAGCAGCCGAGCGTCGTCGACGTCGGCGGTGGCAGCGGCGGCTGGGCCGTGCCGTTCGCCTCGGCGGGGTGCCTGGTCACCGTGGTCGAGCCGAACCCGAACGCGCTGGCGACGCTGCGGCTGCGTGCCGAAGAGGAGGGCGTCTCGCACCGCATCACCGTGATCGCGGACGATTCGGACGCCCTCGCCACCCATGTGGCCGCCGGATCGGCGGACCTGGTGCTGGCCCACGGCCTGCTCGAAGTCGTCGACGACCCGGCGGCGGTGCTCGGCGCGCTGGCCTCCGCCGCCGCGCCGGGCGGGGCCGTGTCGATTCTGGTCGCGAACCGGCACGCCGCCGTGCTGCACCGCGCGCTGGCCGGCCGGATCGCCGAGGCGCAGGCCCTGCTGGCGAGCGCCGACGGGGTCGTGCCGGACGGCCGGGACACCGTGTTGCGGCGCTTCGACAGCGAGAGCCTGCGGGCCCAGCTCGTCGCCGCCGGTCTCGAAGTGACCCTGCTGCAGGGCGACCGGATCGTCTCCGACGTCGTGCCCGGCGAGGTCCGCGAAGATGAACTGGCCGAGTTCGAACAGGCCGCCTCCGCCGTCCCGGCGTTCCGCGACGTCGCCGGACGCCTCCACGCCCTGGCCCGCCACCCATAGTGTGCCGTGAAGGCCTCCTTCACAGCGTTGAGCGCCG